>CAYYTN010000226.1:0-4535 GCA_964474495.1 uncultured Chloroflexota bacterium | reverse complement strand
TTCATCGATGGGGAGGAGTTTCCGCCGTCGTTCCACGGGACCGGCACGGAGGAGATATTCGGGGGCGGGGCCTGCCCGGTCACCGAGTACAGCGGGCCGTACACGGGCTTTCATTGCATCGAAAACCGGGGCGGTTTCGATTGGTGGGGGACGAACGGGATGTATCGCTTCCAGGTGAATGACCCGATCCGGTTCCGGAAGTCGATTCGGGTGACGCTGGAGCACGGGCACGCCAACGACCAGGACAACGACTATTCGACGGTGGCGTTCTGGTACCAACGGGGCACGGCGGCGGAGCGGGAACGGCTGCGGGGGCCGGCCGCGCGCGGGGTCAATTTTCAGGAGCCGTAAGGGCGCCGACGGCTGGCGGCGGGGGGGCCACCGGCTCGACAAGGGGGGTGAAGGTCAGTAGAAGTGCGTGATTTATCCAGTATTGCTGCGCCCGAAATATGGGAGCGTCGTTTCTTCGACACTGCGGGCGCCAGCATCTAGCGCAAAGGGAGAGCACGTGTTTCCAAAAGGAATCGACAATCTAAGTCGCCGCCAGTTGATGCGACGGATGGGTGTCCTCGGGGTGGGCGGAGCGGCCGTGCTGGCCGTGGCCGGCTGTGAGGGCGAGGTGGTGGAGAGAATCGTCGAGGTAGAGGTGCCGGTTGAGACGGTAGTTGAGAAGACGGTCGAAGTGCCGGTGGAGACGATCGTCGAGAAGACGGTTGAAGTGCCGGTGGAGACAATCGTCGAGGTCGAGAAGATCGTCGAGGTCGAGGTCTCGCCGATGGAGCCGATGGCCGAGGACGACGCGCCGGCCGGGCAGGCGGACGTGTGGCGGATTGGCATCTTCGAGGATGTCACCACCCACAACTTCTTCAACGTGCTGGGGCCGGGGCAGACCGCGTGGAACTTCTACGCGTTCCTGAACCGCTACCCGTCGCTGTACGGCCTGTCGGACCAGCGGTTCGACTGGGTGCCGATCCTGGCGGACGGATTCCCGGGCCCGTTTACCGAAGAGGGTGATTTCGTTACCGCGACGGTCAGCATGAAGCAGGGGCCGGTGTGGAGCGACGGGCAGCCGATTACGGCGCACGACGTTGCCTACTCGGTGAACACGGTGCTCGAGCTTGAGATGATGGAGGGTAACTGGGCCAGCATCGTCGACTCGAGTTCGGTGGCGATGGTGGAAGCGCTGGACGACTACACGGTCAAGTACTACTTCCACTCGACTCCGGGCCTGGCCCGCTGGCAGTTCGGCCTCTCGGGCACGCAGTTCATTGCGAAGCACTTCTGGGAGCCGCTGCTCACCGAGGCAATCGCGACTTCGGAGGACAAGGCCGAGCAGCGCGCCGCGGTGTTCGCCATTGAGCCCGAGAACGAGCCGACGGCCGGTGAGATGACCTTCGTGAAGTGGGAAAGCGGGGCCTTCGTACAGGTCGAAGCCAACGAGAACTACTACTTCGCCGGCAGCACCTACACCGAGTACGCCAACGGCGCGTACAAAGAGGAGAAGCCGGGCGAATATGAGTTCACCGCCTACGGTGACGCCGAGGGCGATGTGCTGCTAGAGGTGACCCGCGCGCCGGCGGCGCCGACGGTGATCTACAGCGTGTACCCGAGCCAGGACGCGGCCGTGCTGGCCATGCAGAATGGCGAGATCGACTATATGCTGACGCCGCTGGGCCTGGCCCGTGGCTTCCAGGAGCAACTGGCCGGCCGCGAGGACGTGAAGATCATCGCCAACGTGCCGAACGGCATCCGCTACCTGGGCTTCAACACCCGCCGGCAGCCGATGGACTCGAAGGCTTTCCGCCAGTCGGTCAGCATCCTGACCGACAAGGAATATGTGACCGGCACCGTCCTGGCGGGCGTGGCCGATCCGGCCTACACGATGGTGCCGCCCGGAAACGGGTTCTGGTACAACCCGGACGTTGTTGAGCTGGGCAAGGGCATGACCCGCGAAGAGCGGATCAACGCCGTTGTCGCCTTGCTCAAGGACGCCGGGTTCTCGTGGGACACCGAGCCGGCCTGGGACGAGGCTGGCGGCGCGGTGGTTCCGCGCGGCGACGGCCTGCGTCTGCCGGACGGCACCCTGGTGCCGGAACTGCAGATCGTGGCCCCGAGCGCCGGGTACGACCCGCTGCGCGCCACCTACGCGATTTGGATCGAGCAGTGGTTGAACGAGGCCGGTATCCCGGCGCGGGCGAAGCTGCAGGGATTCAACGTGCTGATCCCGATCATCTTCAACACCTGGGAATTCGACATGTGGATCCTGGGTTGGGGTCTGACGGTGTTCCCGGACTACCTGAACGACTTCTTCAATTCGGAGTTCATCGGCGATGACCAGAACAACGCCGGCGGGTTCACGAATGCCGATTTCGATGCCGCCGCGGAACAGCTGATCGTCGAGACGGACATCACCCGCGCGCGGGAGATCGCGTTCGAGTTGCAGCGGATCCTGGCGGACGAGTCGCCATACATGCTGCTGTTCACCACGCAGATCCTGGAGCCGTTGCGGAGCAACGTTAACTTCGGCTACGAGAGTGTGATAGACGGAGTCCAGAACTACTTCCAGTCGATGAACGGGCCGCTGGCCACAACGGCGGTCGAGTAGCGACAGAACTGCCGCTAGAGGCGGTGGGCGCCGGGTAACTCCGGCGCCCGCCGTCTTCGGCATCTAACCGCTATGCGGAGATACCTGCTGGTCCGAACGCTGCAGATGGCGTTCATTTTCCTGGTGTTCCTGACGCTGGTTTTCTTCATGATTCAGGCGCAGCCGGGCGACGCGACTTCGTTCTATATGGGGAACCCGCGGATCACCCCGGAAGCGCGGGACGCGATTGCGGCGCAGTTTGGGCTGGATCAACCGGTGTGGGGCGGTACCTGAGCTACGTCGGCAACTTTTTCCGCGGCGACCTGGGCGTTTCGTTCACCCACTTCCCGCGGCCGGTGCTGTCGATCATCCTGGAGCGGCTGCCGCGGACGCTGATGCTGTTCCTGACGGCGACGGTGGTGTCGTTCTATATCGGCTATGTGCTGGGCAAAATCATCGCCTGGCGCCGGGGACGGGTGGTGGAATACGTGACCACCATCGGAGGGGTGTTCCTGTACACGGTGTTCACGCCGTGGTTGGCGCTGGTGATCCTCTGGTTCTTCGCGCTGCAGTTGAACTGGTTCCCGGTGGGCAAGTTCATCGATCCGATGCTGTGGATCGAGGCGCCGGTGAACAGCAACTACGTGTTCCACCGAATGCTGTTTACGGGCCTGGGGCTGAGCGTGCTGATGCCGATCGGGGCGCTGGTGGCGCATCGGCTGCACGTACCGCGGGCGGGGATGATCTTTGCCGGGTCGTCGACGGTGTTGATCGCCGGGGCGGTCCTGTTCTGGTCGACGACCGGGATCGGATACCTGGCCTGGGACATCATCAAGCACATGATTCTACCGGTGCTGACGGTGACGTTGATCTCGTTCGCGGGAACGATGTTGCTGATGCGCAACAGCATGCTGGAGGTGCTGCGCGAGGACTATGTGATGGCGGCGCGCGCCAAGGGACTGCCGGACAAGGTGGTGCGGGACAAGCACGCGGCGCGCAACGCGCTGCTGCCGGTGGTGACCAGCTTTGTGTTTTCGCTGGCGTTCGCCATCGACGGCGGGGTGATCACGGAGACGATTTTCGCCTGGCCGGGGATCGGGCTGACGCTGCTGACCTCGGCGACCGCCCAGGATATGCCGCTGGCGGTGGGTACATTCCTTTTCGTGGGGGTGTTCGCGCTGGTGGCGCACCTGATCGCGGACGTGCTGTACGCCTATCTTGACCCGCGGATTACTTACCAATGAGCAACGCGGCGCCACCGATGACGGAACAACCGGCCGAGTCGATCGGGCGGCAGCGGATACGGCTGGCGCTGCGCTCGCTGGGCGACAGCTGGGCGGTGTTCGCGGAGAACAAGATCGGCATCATCGGGCTGGTGATCATCGCGCTCTTCGGGCTGATGGCGCTGCTGCACCCGATCCTGATGCGGACGGTGTGGTCGCATTCGGTCTACCACCCGGTGATGGGCTACGGGGCGGACGAGATCTTTCACCCGGCGGCGCCGTCGGCGGAGCACTGGCTGGGAACGGACCCGCTGGGGCGGGACGTGCTGAGCCAGTTGATGTCGAGCGCGCGCTCGGAGTTCGCCCTCGGGATGATCGCGGCGATCGTGACGGTGGTGATCGCGACGACCATCGGGGCGGTGTCGGCGTATTTCGGCGGCTGGGTGGATACCGTGCTGATGCGGCTGGCCGACCTGGTGATCATGATGCCGACACTGTCGCTGCTGATCGTGGTGGCGGTGCTGTTTGACGTGAACCTGTATTCGCTGGCGGTAATCCTGGGGATCATCGCCGGCTTTGGCGGGACCGCCGTCGTGATTAAGTCGCAGGCGCTGACGATCATCGTGAAGCCCTATATGGAGGCGGCGCGGGTGGCCGGCGGGGGCACCTTCCATTTGCTGTTCGTGCACATGATCCCGAACCTGCTGCCGATTGCCTTCCTGTACATG
>CAYYTN010000225.1:663-4548 GCA_964474495.1 uncultured Chloroflexota bacterium | reverse complement strand
AGCCCGAGGGTCCTCAGGGCCTCGCCCTCGTCGAGCTGGCCACCGTCCAAATCGTCGCCCAGGGCACCTTCGTCGATCCCGCCTCCGGTTCCGTCACCGGCGCCGGCGCCGGCTCTGGTTTCATCGTCAGTGAAGACGGCCTCGTCGTCACCAACAACCACGTTGTCACCGGCGCCGCCACCCTCAACGTATTCATCCCGGGCCGCGACGAGTCGGTCAACGCCCGCGTCGTGGCCGCCAGCGAATGCTCCGACCTCGCCCTCATCCAGCTTCCTCCGGGCGACTACCCGTACCTTGAATTCTTCGACGGCAACCTGACTATCGGCACCCGCATCTTCGCCGCCGGGTACCCGCTCGGCGAGCCCGAGTACGCCCTCGTTGGCGGCATCATTTCCAAGCTCGATGCTGACGGCGAGACCAGCTGGGCCTCCGTCGACCAGGTCCTTCAGCACGACGCCGCCATCAACCCCGGCAACAGTGGCGGACCGCTCGTCAACGAAGACGGCCAGGTGGTCGGCATCGTCTACGCCAGCCTTCTCTACTTCAACCAGTTCTTCGCTATCGGCCTCGACCAGGCCCTCCCGGTGCTCGACCAGCTATTGGTCGGCAACAATGTCGACTGGATCGGTATCAACGGCGAAGCCTTCATGGGCGACGGCTACAACGGCCTCTGGGTATTCTCCGTCGAGTCCGGCTCCCAGGCCGACGAAGCCGGCATCCTGCCCGGTGACTTCATCGTCGCCATGGAGCGCCTGCCGCTCGGTGACGACGGCACCATGCGCGACTACTGCGACGTCCTCCAGACCCGCGGCTCCGACCGCACCATGCAGATCGAGCTGGTGCGATTCGAGACCGGCGAAGTCCTCGAAGGCCAGCTCAATGGCCGCCCGCTCGCCGTGACCAGCACCTTCGGCGGCGGTGGCGGTGGTGGTGGCGGCGGTGGCGGCGGCGGTGGTGGCGGGGCCGAGGTTTACACCTACGCGGCCGACGACACCGGCGTCATATCCGCCTCAGTGCCTTCCGCCTGGCAGTTCGACGGCGCACCGTTGCTGGACTACTCGAGCATGGCGGTCTCGCCGGACATGGCGTCTTGGGAACTCCTGTACACCGGTGCGTCGAACACGGCCGATACAGCGGGAATATTCATGTACGTTCAGCCGGTAGGCGCCGAAGTGACCGACGCGGATCTGGAAGCGTACCTTGACGATCAGCCGATTCCGGATAACTGTACGTACGACGGTCGGGTCGAATATGACGATGGCTTCTACGCCGGTTTCTTCGACCAGTCCACCTGTGATAACGGCGGTCTGCACATCGCTTTCGCGGCGATCGACCCGAGTGACCCAACCTTCGCAATCCTGGCGGAGTCAATGGAGATCACTGAAGCTGACGCCGATGCCACCTTCGAGTTCTACGGCACCTTCTTCGTCTTCCCGTAGGCCCGGACTCGGGAGCGGTGCCCCGCGCCGCTCCCCGTCCCGCCCGGCTGGCTACGGCGCGTGCTCGCCCGTGGTCGGCTATCCTCGGCCGCTAGTGCGCGATCCCGTGCGCGTGCAACCTCCGGTGTAGCTCCGCCCGCGCGCTCTCAAAGAACCCCACGTGCCGCCGCTGCTTCTCCCCGTCCTGGTACGGCGCCGCCGTCTCGCTCAGGTAGGTGATCCCGCCCTCGATCAGCGTCAGCATGAACGTCGCCACCTGCGGCGAAAAGACCTCCTTGCCGCCCACCGTCACATACACCGGCGAACTGTGCGCCGCCACCTTGTTCACCCAGGCGTGCACCAGATCGATTTCGCCGAAGCACCGCGCCGCCAGCCAGCAGCTTTCACCCGCCTCGTATTTGAATGACAGCGTCGCCGACCTTCCCCCGGCATCCGCCGCCGCATCCGCGATCACCTTCCCGTTCGCCACGATCTCAATCCTCGTGAACGGCAGCGCGCTCCGCGCCGTCGCCGTCAGTTCCAGTGTCCCGCCGCCGTCCGGCAGCTCGATGTCCGTCCCGGGTGGTTGACCCTCGGCGGTGAAGAAAAGCAGCGGACCCGTGCTCGAGAACGTATTCCCCGCCCGCACCGCATCCCGCCAACTCGCGTGGGTGAACTCCCGGTCCTTGCCGATGTGCGCGTAGGTCCGCACCCCGCCCACCGGAATCGAATTCGTCATCTTGTCCGTCCCTCCCACCGCCGGCAGCCGGTATCCGCAGTTCAGGTAGTCGTACCACGACCCCAGGCTGTGCCCGTCCAGGTGCGGCGGGAAATACTTCAACTCCGCCGCGTCGATCTTGCCCATCGCGATATCCGCCGCCAGTTCCAGGTGCGGCGACGGGAAATGCGGCGCCACCACCAGCCCGCCCTGCGCCCGCGCCGCGTCCGACCATTCCGCCATCAGCACCTCCTCCGCCCCACCGAAATAGTCCTCGTCCGGCCCGCCGCTGCTCAGCGGGAACACCGGCTCCTTCAGCCCCAGCAGGCTGATGTGCCCAAGCATGTGGTGGCGGTTCTCCGTCCCCACCCAGACCAGGTTCTTCTCGGTCGACGCCGGCGCCAGCGCTCCCGTGAAATGTTCCACGTCCGTGAACAGCCGCCCCCACTGCGCCGCCAGCACATTAACCACGTTCAAGTCCTCCGCCCCCGCCTCCAGCACCGCCGTCGTCGGGTCCAGGAAATGCACGTGCGTATCGCCCGTGTAGTAGCCGTCCGCCCCGGCGTCCCTCCAGCGATCGATCTCCAGCGTCAACTCCCGCTGTCCCGGCTGAATCTCGATCCGCTGCCGCGTCGGGGTGTACTCAAACCCGCGCGTCAGTTCCACAAACACTTCGCCGACCGGCAGGTGAATCTGAAACCGCCCATCCACATACGCGTAGCTCGTATCCCCCAGCTTCAGATCGCCGCCCATGTCCTCGCACCAGTTCGTGTTGATATCGCGCTGGTGCCCGTACGGCGCGAAGTACTCGCCCCGCGACCCGTAGAAACTCACCCGCACCGGCGACTCCCGACCCGTCGATTTGTCCACCACCCGCACCTGCACCTGGGTGTCCCGTTCCTCCAGCAACCGCCAGCTCACCGCCCCACCCTCCGTCTCCGCCGTCCCCTTCTCCAGCAGTTCCCCCCACCCCACCGCCGACTCCCCGCCGGCATGCCGAATCGTCAGCCGCGCATCCGGCGTCGCCGTCGCATCGATCAACGTCGCCGGCGGATCCTCCAGCACTGCGCCCGCCCCGATCTCCGGCCGCTCCAGCCAGTCCTCCAGCAGCCCGCCCGGCAGCGCATGAGTCTTCACCACCTGGCCCAGGTCCAGGCTCGCCTCCACCGGCGGCGCCACATCCACCTCCACATGCCGCAGCACCGAGCGCCGGAACGGATTGTGCTCCAGTCCACAGAGCGTGATCGCGGCCACGGTGACGGTACGGGAGCCGGTCGCGCGGAGTTCGATCGCGGCAATCTCCGCCTCCGGATTCGGGTTCACCAGCGTCGTCAGCAGATACGTCGGGCCGCCGCGCGTGGCGCTGACGATGCCGGTGAGGCCGTTGCGGTCGGCGCCAACGACCGGCGACGTGTGGGACGTGTCCTCTTCCACCGCCGCGAACGCCTGCATGCCCCAGGGCCGGCGGCAGGGGTTGATTTCGAAGCGATAACGAATCGGATGCACGTGACTCGAACCGTCGGCGTAGTTGAGGACGTATTCGGCGACGACCTGGTTGCTATCGTCGGGCTCCTCGGGACGGAGTTCTTCCGTGCGGACGGCGTCCAGAAAATGGCAGACCAGCAACTGGCGGGCCGGCGCGCCGGCGGGGACGATCACCGAGTCGGGCAGGCCGTCCCAGCCCTCCTTTCCCAGAACCACCCAGGCTGCGTCGCCAACGGGAGTGATGTTGAACGGCACGCCCCAGAA
>CAYYTN010000225.1:0-618 GCA_964474495.1 uncultured Chloroflexota bacterium | reverse complement strand
GTCGCCGATGAGCACGTCTTCGGCTCCGTGATTGCGCAGCCCGGCGAGTGACAGAGTCCTGAACGCTTCCACGATTCCACCTCCCGGGGATCAAGCATGCTCAAGTGCGCAGAGTATCGGCGTGTCGCGCCTGCCTTGTCCAACCGCCCCGCCCTACCCTCCGCCCCGCCCAAGCCCTTTCCTTAGTCGCAGCGCCACATACACCAGCCCCACCAGCATCGGCACCTCGATCAGCGGCCCCACCACCGTCGCGAACGCCTCCGCCGACGCGATTCCAAACACCCCGATCGCTACCGCGATCGCCAGCTCGAAGTTGTTGCTCGCCGCCGTGAACGACACCGCCGCCGTCCGCTCATAATCGAATCCCGACAGCCTGCTCACCCCGAACGAAATCGCGAACATCAGCCCGAAATACAGCACCAGCGGAATCGATATCCGCAGCACGTCCAGCGGCAGACTCAAGATCAGCCCGCCCTTCAGCGAGAACATCACCACGATCGTGAACAGCAGCCCGATCAGCGCCGTCGGCGCCAGCCGCGGGATGAATCGTTCCTCGTACCATTCCCGCCCCCGGGTCCTGATCCCCGCCCACCGCGTCAGCGCCCCCGCCGCCAGCGG
>CAYYTN010000224.1:0-4575 GCA_964474495.1 uncultured Chloroflexota bacterium | reverse complement strand
CGCGCATGAAGGCCACCGGATCGCCGCCGCGTTAGGCGTGATGCCCGGTGTCCAGCACCATCGGGACCGACGGATCGGTCTCCGCCAACAACGCTTCCATCTGGTCGGTGTACTCGACGTGCGTGTCGGAATGGGGATGGAATACCGGCGTGAACCCGTAGCGGTCGCGGATCAGGTCGCAGGCCCGGTTGGTGTTCTCGACAAGGGCTTTCCAGGCGTCGCCCTCCAATCGTCGGGGGCGGTCAGGTGTGCCGGTTTCGAGGTTCATGTAGGGGCCGTCGATCAGGCCGACGAATTCAGCGCCCAGGGCGGTGAGCAGCGGGCCTGCGATCTCCATCGCTGCCTCGATCTGCTCAAGGCAATCGTCATCCTCTATATGGAGCATCAGCATCGTCGCGGCGACTTTCAATCCGCGCTTGTCGATCTCCGGCTTCAGCACCGCCGGGTCGGTCGGCATGTAGCCGAGCGGCCCGATCTCGATCCACTCGAACCCGGACTCGGCCACCTCGTCGAGGAATCTGGTCCAGGGAGTTTGCCGGGGGTTATCGGGGAACCAGACCCCCCAGGAGTCCGGGCAATTTCCGAGTTTCAGTGGCGTCCCTGTGCTCATCTCCAACGCCCCCGCTTGAACTCGCCGGCGGGCAGGCGCCCGCCATGGCGATGGCCTCTATGGTCGGTAGTATTGGTCACCCGTCGCCGCATTGCAACCGGCCGGCGGACGGGGCCGGTCTACCCGGAAGCTTCACCCTGGCCGGAGCCGGCATTCCGGTCCCGCCGACGCAGCCGCGCCCGGGCGTATACGCTGACCCGCGCCGCCACCATCGAACCGGCCAGCGCCAGCGAGAAGGCCCAGATCGCCACCCCCATCGCGATCCCAACGATCACCCCGCCCGGCCAGCCGGCCACGAAGCCGGCGCCGGCAAGCTTCAGGGTCGCGAAGACCGCCACCGGCAACTCCCAGTACAGGGTGAGCACGACCGCCAGCCCCAGGCGCCGCGGTGTTTCGCCCAGCATGTTGCTGGCGATCACCGCACCGATCGCCGGCGCCACCGGAATCGCGATGCAATGCACCAGCGGCACGATGAAGAGCGCCAGACTGACGGCGAAGCCGCCGAACGCCGCAATCGGCAGCGATCTCCCCGGTTGCGGGTCAGCCGCCATAGATATTGGGCGCTCTCCCGGCGACCCCGGGCCGCGTCCGAAACAGCGCCCCGCCGGACGGCTCCCGCTCGAAGTCGTCCGGGCCGAATTCCTCCGTGGCGCTCGTGATGTACAGGTCGCGGTAGCCCTCGCCGCCGAAGGCCACGCTGGTGATCTGCGAGGCCGGCAAACTAATCTCGCCGTCGAGCTTCCCGGCCGGCGAGTAGCGCTGCACCCTTGACGCGCCGTAGACCGCCACCCAGATGAAGCCTTCCGCATCCACGGTGAGCCCATCGGGGGCGCCGAGATCCTCGGGGACTTCCACCAGCGGCCGGCGATTTGAGATCTCCCCGGAGGCTGATTCGTAGTCAAAAACGTCGATCCGGTGCGTCATGCTGTCGACGTAGTACATCGTGTCGTTGGCCGGGTTCCAGTCAGTGCCGTTGGAGACGGTTATGTTGGCGACGACCTCCCGAACCGAGCCGTCGATATCGAGTCGATAGAGCGCTCCCCCGCCCTCGCCGAACTCGTAGGGCATCGTGCCGGCGAACATCCGCCCGCTTGAGTCGCACTTGGCGTCGTTCATGCGCGTGCCCGCGTCGCCGGCCTCGACATCCAGCCAGTGGCTGATCTTGCCCTCGCTGTCGAGGACGTCGAAACCGTCGGTCACGGCCAGTACGAAACCGCCGGATTCACGCGGGATCGCCGCGCCGGTGTGCTTGCCGACTTCGGTGATGGAGGTCTCGCCGCTGGCCGGGTCATAGCGGTGCAGGTGACCCCGCATGATGTCTACCCAGTAGAGGCAGTCGTCGCGCTCGTCCCACACCGGGCCTTCCCCGGTAATCGCCTTCGCATCTACCAGTAGCTCAACTTCCATCTGCCTGGCCTCCCCAAAACGTTCAAGTTCGCCCGCCGCCGGAATGTCCGTCGCCGTTCCGCGCAAGGATAGACTTCTGCCCGGCCGGCCGCCTCTCGCCTGACGTATCATCGCGGACAACGTTTCCGTCGGACCCGCGGCCGGATCGCCGGGGGATGGCAGGGTCCGGTCCCGGCGGCGTTGCGTCGAGCAGCAGGAGGGCGCGGGGTGGCCGTCTGGCACACGGAAATCAAACCGACCGACACCGGGCGCGAGTACAGATCCATATCATGAGAGTTCGTCCGGCCCTGGTCATCGCCGGTGGGCTGGGTCTGCTACTGCTGCTACCGGTCGTCATCATCGTGGCGCTGGGCGCCTACGGCGAGGCCGTCGGCGGATCGATCAGCGCCGCCGGCCCGGGCGCGGCCAGGCTCTCGGTGCAACCGGCGAACACCCGCCTGGGTGAGCCGGTCCGCATCACCGGACGCGGCTGGCCGGCCACGGATGAGATCTCAATCCACGCTTTGCCCGGGGGCGCCGGTGAGGCGTTGCCCGGGAGCGCGCTGGCCCTCGCCCGGGTCAAACCCTCGCGGACCGGTTCGTTCGAGATAGATGCGGTGCTGGGCCAATCTCTTTTCGCTCCCGACTCCGCCACGGTCAGTGTTGTCGCGTTGCCATCAGACTCACCCGACGCGGACCGGGTCGCGGTGGAACTCAAGATCTTGCCCTTTGCGAATGCGGTGGCCATCGCCGTGACCGGGGTCGACTCCGGCCGCGCGCTGCCGGAGGCAAGGATCACCCTGGAAGATCGCTTCGGCCGGGTCGCCGCCGCCGGGCGCAGCGATTCAGTCGGGAGCTTCATTCTGGAAGGTGTGCCTCCAGGACCGGCTCTCCTTCACGTCCAACTCACCGACTATTCCGCCTACCGGGAGGCCATCCTGGTGCCGGCCGATGGCCGGCTTGATATTTGGATTGGGCTCACCCCGGACCCGGGACGCCGGATGTACCTCCCGGCCGGCCAGGCCGGCCCGGACCCGGACGCCCGCATGATCGCCATCGACCGGGCCTCGGGGCTGCCGCTCGAGACCGCGGTCCCCTCCGCCGGACGCGGCGATCTGCCGCTGCCCGATTTCGCCCGCAACCGCTACTTCTCTTTCCTGGTCGCCGTGGACCGACCGGACATCGAGGGGCAATCGCCGCTCGCCATCGAAGCGATCGCCGCCCTCGCCCGGGTCGGCCGCGAAGTCGGCGGGCTGCGCCGATCTCCGGCCGCGGTGGTGAACTTCGTCGGCAACTCGGTCTACGGACCGGTCATCTACACCACCGGTGGTATTGGGCTGACCATTGGCAAACATCTCCATGTGGTTGATCCTGCGCTCGAGCCGGGTGAAGCACCGACCGCCTTTCCCCTTTCGGCCGACGCCCTCATGCCGGCGCTGGCCGCCGATGGACGCGGTGCCTATGTGGTCGATTGGCGCCGTCGCACTCTGTCGTTGCTCGATCTCGCGGACGGCGGAGTACAGGTGATCGCCCGGGAACTGCCCGAGCTTGTCCGCCAGGTGATCCGCGACCCGCATACCGACTCGTTGATGCTGCTCTCGGCCGCCGGCGGGACGATCTACCGGTTCGACCTGGCGCAGCTGGCGATCGCCGGAGACCCGTTGCCGCTTCCCGGCGCCGAGTACCTGGCCGCGCCCGGCGACGGTAGGCTGCTGGTCGTCGTGCCGCGCAACCTGGAAATCGTTGCCGCCAACAGCGCGACCCTGCGGGTCGAGTCGGTGGTGCCGCTGGAAGAACCGCTCTACTGGGTCTGGACAGCCCCCGGAGAGTCGTTCGTCTACGCCGGCCGGCTGGATCAGAATGCCACCATCCGTCTGCATCTGCTCGACTCGGAAACCCTGCGCCTGGCCGGCAACCTGGTGTTGCCCTACGGCGTCGCGCCAGGCTCCTGACGCCGCGCCGATCCGTCCAATTCGCTAGAGTTCAAGTCCGGCCGTCTGGCCGGACGCGCGAGAGGCTGGCCCATGGACATCATGCAGAAGCTCGGATTCGACCCCCACGATCGGGTGGCCATCGTCCACGTGGACGACATCGGCATGTCCCATCCGGCCAACGTCGGTGGAGTGCGCGCAATCGATGGCGCGGCCACCTGCGCCAGCATCATGATGCCCTGCCCCGGCTTCGCCGAAATCGTGGAAATCGCCGGCCGGCGCCCCGAGTTGGACCTGGGGGTTCACCTGACGATGAACAGCGAGTTCCCGGATTTCCGCTGGGGGCCGGCCCGCGATGACGTGCCGACGCTCTGCCGGGAGGACGGGACCATGTGGCAAACCACGCGGGAGACGATCGCGCACGCCGACCCGGAAGAGGTGTCCCGGGAGATTCGGACCCAGATCGAGGCCGTGCTGGACGCCGGGGTGGACGCCACCCACATCGATAGCCACATGGGCACCCTGCTCGATAGGAAGTTCTTCGCGGACTACGTGCAGACCGGAATCGAATACAACCTGCCGGTTCTGATGCCGAGGTCGATCTCCGCCGGCCTTAACGATGAACACGGCATCCGGCTTCCCGAGAAC
>CAYYTN010000223.1:0-4582 GCA_964474495.1 uncultured Chloroflexota bacterium | reverse complement strand
GACCTGGCGCCGGCCGATCCGGCCGCGCCGCCCGCCGCGCCCCCTGCCGCCCAGCCACGGATCGCCGGGGCGGTGGCCGCGCAGTTCGACCGCAGCCGCCTGGCGGCGCAGCTACGCGCCGAGATTCACGCCGGGCAGCTGCGCATCGAGCACCTCGAGGACCGTCTGGACCAGGTCGCGGCGGCGTTGCGACGCCTGGTGAACGTGATCTACGAGCCTTCCGAGATCTACGTCGTCGCCACTCGACCCGTCAGCAGCTAGCCACCCTTCGATCGCTCCTGTCCCGAAGTCGCGCGCCAGTTCCGCCTGCTGCGCTCAACTTCAGAAGAAAGCGGCCGGTGACCGTTAGGTGAAGACGACCAGCAGCATGATGAAATTGACCACCAGCACCGCCATCAGCAGCGGCATCCCGGCGCGCAGGTAGTCTCCGAACTTGTAGTTGCCGGGGCCCATGACCAGGATGTTCGACGGGTGCGAGAACGGCGAGGCGAAGCCGCTGCCGGCTCCAAGGGCGACGGCCATCGCGAACATTCGCGGGTCCACCCCGCCCCCGAGCGCCAGGGCGGCCTGAAGCGCCAGCGGCGTCATCAGCACCGCGCAGACGTGGTTGTTGATCAAGATCGCGAACGTTGCCGCTAGCAGCAAGACCGCCCCCAGGACCACCGCGTCGCCGGCGCCGCCGGTGATATCCACGATCGACTGGGCCAGGTAGCCGGCCGCGTTGCTTGACTGCATAGCCTCGGCCATCGCCAGCATGCCGCCGACGAGGATGATCGCCCGCGCGTCGATGGCGCGCCGCGCTTCGGGCATGGTGATCGCGCCAACGGTCACCATTGCGCCCGCGCCGGCCAGGGCTACCACCGCCACCGGCGCCACGCCAAAGGCCATCCCGAGCACGTACAACAACAACACCGCCACCGCCAGCGGCGCCCGATCCTTGCGGAAGTGGACCCCTTTGTCATCGGTTACCACGGTGAAGTCTTCACCGTCCTGCCGTAACTCCCGCAATCGCGGCGGCGGCCCCTGCACCAGCAGCGCGTCGCCCTGCTGCAGCGCCATCTCGGCCAGGTGCGTCCGGTGCGGGCGACCCTCGCGCCAGATTCCCAGCACGGTCACCCCGTAGCTCTCGTGGAAGCGGATCTCCGGCAGGGTCTTGCCGATGTTATCGCTGCGCGGCATGACCGAAATCTCGGCCACCTCCGTGTCTTCGGTGAAGAAGTCCGCCGAACGCGGCCGGCGTTCCTCGTCCACCTCCAGGCCCAGGTCGTTCGCGAATCGGGTCAGGTCCTCATCGCGGGCGCTGACGATTAGCCGGTCGCCGCCGACGATCGCGGTGTGCACGTCCGGCGACGTAATGCGGTGCTCGCCGCGGATCACCACCTGCACCCAGATGCCGTAGTTGTGCCCCATCCCCACGTCCAGGATGGTCTGCCCGTCCAATTCGCAGCCGGCCGGCACCACCACTTCCGCCAATCGCTCGCGCAGTCGATAGGGCTCGTGCCCGGTTGCCTGGTGCGGCATCATCTCGTCCACCACCGCCCCGGCCGCGTGCGAAGGCAGGAGCCACCGGCGGAACGACACCATCACGATCATCCCGGTCCCCAGCACCGCCGCGCCGAACGGCGTGAACTCAAAGAGGCCGAACGACTCGTGCCCGTCGGCGGTCATCACGCCGTTCACCAGCAGGTTGGCCGGCGTCCCCACCAGCGTCAGAACCCCACCCATCATGGAGCCGTAGGCCAGCGGCAAGAGCACCCGCGAGACCGGCACGTTCACCGACCTTGCCGCCGCCACGATCGTCGGCAGCATCACCGCCGCCGCGCCGATGTTGTTCATGAACGCCGACAACACCCCGGCGCCCAGCATCGTCAGCGCGATCAGCATCCCCTCGCTGTTGCCGGCCAGGCGCCCGATCTGTTGCCCGACGGCATAGGCGACCCCGGTCCGGGCGACCCCGGCACTGACCACATAGACCGACGCGATCGTGATGACGGCCCGGTTGGAGAAGCCTCGGAACAGTTCCTCCACGCTGACCAGGTTGCCGAAATACAGCATCACCAGCACCCCGAGGACGATGTGATCGAACTCGAACCGGCCCGAGGCGAAGAGCGCCACCGCGATCGCCAGGATGGCAATCGTCAGGCCGATCTCAAACGTCATCCGCGCCTTCCCCGGGCTGGTTCGCTCTCCCGTTGTGGACCGCGCACAACCACCAATCCCACCTCGCCTTCCAACCCGGTTCGCTCGGGTATACCGCCGCCCACAACGCCGGAAGATAACGCACCGCCCGACGCTCGATCAAACCGCCCCGACCGCCGCCCACCGCGCCGGGCTCGCCGGCCTCTCGCCGGTCTTATCTAGCCGACCGGTTTCGCCTCGGTTTTCGGGCTCCCCGGGGGCGGCTGCAGTTCCGGCAGCGGCGCTCGCGTCACCAGCGAACGCGCCCCGGAGAACACGTCCCAGGAGCGGCTGCCGTCCTGCCAGATGGCGTCGCAGCCGGCGCATAGCGGGTATTCGTCCAGCCGTCCCTTGACCTGCGCCTCGCGCAGCGCCTGCATCGGCGGGCCGTTCCAGATTTCCAGTAGCGATTGCGTCTTCAGGTCGCCGATCACCTGCTCCCCGGTGAAGTCCGCGCAGCAGGCCGGCACCGTCCCGTCCCAGTAGATCGCCATCGACTTCCACAGCCAGTTGCACGGGAAATAGCGGGAGCCGTGCGGCGCGGCGGTGTAGGCCGAGCCGTCGTCGCCCAACGTCCCCGCCCAACCGTGCGCCCAGAAAGTGTCCCACTCGTCCACCGGCAGGCCCTCGAATCGATCCACGAAATCCACCGGTATCTCCGGCACCTTGCGGGTCTCACCCTTCTCGAAGAGTTGAATTACCTGCATCACCACGTAGGGCTGCGACTCGCCGCGGCGCTTCTTCTCGTTCAGCAGCAGGAGGACATTTCGCAGCGTCCGGTCGAACTTCGCCCCCTTGCGCATCTCCTCGTACTTCGACGGCACCCCGGAATCAAAGCTGATCGTCATCTTGCCCAGCCCGGCCTCCAGCAGCCGCCGGCTGTACTCCTCGGTCAGCATGGTGGCGTTGGTGCTCAGGTTCGACACGATCCCCGCCTCGTCGCATAGCCGCACCATCTCGAAAATCTCCGGATGCAGCATCGACTCGCCACGCAGGAACAGGTTGATCTCGCGGACCTTGCCGCGAGCCTGGTCGATGATCTCGCGGAACAGTCCCATGTCCATGTAGCCGACGTCATCGCCGACCGCGTCCATCGACTGCGGACACATGATGCAGCGCAGGTTGCACTTGCTGGTGGGCTCGACGTGCATTTTTAGCGGCGGATAGGGCAGCTCGATGGTGCCCTTCATCCAGTGATAGCCAAACATCCCGGTGCGTGGATGGATGATCGAACGGTGCCGGCGGAACCCGGTCAGCAGGTCGCGGGCCGAGCTGATCTTGTTCATTCGGCGGGCGTGTCGCCCTTTTCCGTGTCCGGAATGGGTTCCGCCTCATCGATCAGCATGATCGGGATGCCATCGCGGATCGGGTACCGCAGCTGGCTTTCCTCGCAGTACAGCCAGTCGCCGCGCTGCTCCAGCGCCCCGTGGCTCTTGGGACACACCAGGATCTCCATTAACTCCGCGCTTATCGTCGACTCAGCCATATCGCGATCGTTCTCCTCTTGCGGTCGTAATTCAAAGCTAGAGCATGAAATGCAGGGTGTCAAAGGCTACCGCCGCCCCGGCGAAGGCCACGATAGCGGCATTCGCCAGCCGCCGTCCCCGCCCCGCCGCGCTCAGCGAATGCAGCAGCAGTCCCAGCGCCGCCAGGGCGATCAATTCCAGCACGATCACGGCAGTCATAACGAGCGCGATCAGCGGCGTGTGATTGTAATAGTTGGCCCACATGATGAAGCTCCACAGGTCCAGCCCGGTGGCGTTCTGGGGGTTCCGCGGCTGCGCGTCCACCCCGAACCGCGACCAGGGCGTGCGCTCTAGCGCCTCCTCCACCAGGTCCAGCCGGTCCGGCAGCAACAGCTCGATGGCATCCGCCCGCAACAGCCACACATGCGCCAGCAGCGGCGAGAACTGGTACGAGTAAAGCACCGCCGAAAGGTCGCCCTCCGGCTGGATCGATGACCATTCCTGGTACTCGCCCCCGCCGTATACGGCGCCGTGCTCCGGCAGTTGCTCGACGATCTCGTCCACGTAGAGGCTCAGGTAGAGGTCGAAATCCTTGGCAACTCCCAGGGTCTGCACCAACACGCTGGCCGCCAGCACCAGCCCCAGCGCCAGTTTCGGCCCGCGCCCGCGTCGCGCCAGCACCCATTCGTACGCCGGCGCCGCCATCACCATAAGGAAGGGGATCGCTGGCAGCAGGTAGCGCGGCCCCCAGGTGTTGCCGCCGTACCAGACCTCTTTCTTGCTGTAGATGGCCAGGTAGGCCAGCGGGATCGCCACGAAGAGGAGTGATTTGAAACCGTGCCGGCGCACGAACCAGACCGCCGCCGGCACCGCCACCCACATGATCGGGTTGTACAGGAAGAAGCCCTTGCCCCAGCTAAAGAGCAGGCCCCAGAGCC
>CAYYTN010000222.1:0-4592 GCA_964474495.1 uncultured Chloroflexota bacterium | reverse complement strand
GCGGTCGATGAATCCGGCGCGCTTGTCGCCACTGGCGATGGCGGCCACACCATGCAAACGCCCCGTCCCGGCTGGAGCGAGCAACATCCCGACGAGTGGTGGGAGGCGGTCCGCACCGCCATTCGCGAACTCGCCACCCGGATCGACATCGGCGAGGTCCGCGGAATCGGCATGACCGGCCAGATGCACGGCTCGGTCTTCCTGGACGAACACGATCAAGTCATCCGCCCGGCCCTGCTGTGGAACGACCAGCGGACCGCCGCCCAGACCGACTGGATGACCGGAGTGGCCGGCGACGCCCTGTTGCGAATCGCCCTGAATCCCGCCATCACCGGGTTCCAGGCACCCAAGATCATCTGGCTGCGCGACGAAGAGCCTGACCACTACGCCCGCATCCGCTCCGTATTGCTGCCCAAGGACTACGTGCGTTTCCGCCTCACCGGCGAGCGCGCCACCGACGTGGCCGACGCCTCCGGCACGTTGCTCCTCGACGTCGCCCGCCGCCGCTGGTCCGAGGAATTGCTCTCCGCCTTCCAGATTCCAGCCGAATGGATGCCCGCCGTCTTCGAGGGACCCGATGACACGGGGCGCATCAGCTCCGCCGTCGCCGCCGACCTGGGCCTGCCCGCCGGCACCCCGGTCGCCGCCGGTGGCGGCGACAACGCCGCCGCCGCCATCGGCACCGGCATCGTCCTGCCCGGGGTCGTCAGCAGCAGCGTCGGCAGCAGCGGGGTCGTGTTCGCCTACAGCGAGCAGCCCGCCCCCCACCCCGAGGGCCGCCTGCACACCATGTGCCACTCCGTCCCCGGCGCCTACCACTACATGGGCGTCATCCTCGCCGCCGGCCTTTCCTTTCGCTGGCTCCGCGAGATTCTCCTCGACGACGTCTTCGGGGCCGCGGTGCCCGCCGGCGCCGATGCCTACGACATCCTCACCGCCTTAGCCGACTCCGCCCCGCCCGGAGCCGAGGGACTGGTCTTCCTGCCCTACCTGACCGGTGAGCGAACTCCCCACATGGACCCGGCCGCCCGCGGCGCCTTCGTCGGGCTGACCTCGCGGCACACGCCGGCCCACCTCGCCCGCGCCGTCATGGAGGGCGTCACGTTCGCGCTCCGCGACTCATTGAGGCTCATGCAAGATCTCGGCCTGCCGGTCGAGCGCATCATCGCCACCGGCGGCGGCGCGCGCAGCCCGATGTGGCGGCAGCTGCAGGCCGATATTCTCGGCGCCCCCGTCTGGCGCACCGCCGCCGAAGAAGGACCCGCCCACGGTGCCGCATTGCTTGGCGGCGTCGTGGTCGGCGGGTTCAAAGGAGTCACCGAAGCCGTGGAGGCCAGCGTCCAGATGCTCGATCCGCTCGATCCGCACGCCGACCGCACCGGCCGCTACGACAACTACTTCGCCGTCTACCGTGACCTCTACGGCAGCCTGCGACAGGCCGGCCATCGTCTGACCGAACTGGCCGAAGAGCTTTGACCGATCCCGGCGAACAGATCGAACTGATCCTCGACCGCCCGGGGATCGAGGCGCTGATCCCCCATCGCGAACCCTTCCTGCTGATCGACGGCCTTACCGAACTGGAACCTGGCCAAAAGGCGATCGGCATCAAGCACGTGCGACCGGACGAGTACTACCTGGCCGGCCACTTCCCCGGAAACCCCATCATGCCCGGCGTCCTGATCGTCGAAGCCCTGGCCCAGGCCGGCGCCTGCGCCCTCCTGTCCATGGACTCTATGGCCGGCAAACTGGTGCTCTTCGGCGGCATCGACCGGGTGCGGTTCCGCCGGCCGGTGCGTCCCGGCGACACCCTTACCCTGTCGGTCGAGATCGACCGCATTCGTGGACCCGTCGGGCGAGGGCAGGGGACCGCCACCGTCGATGGGGAGATGGCCGCCGACGGCCGGCTGACGTTTGCCGTCGTCGATGCGGACGAGGTGGCGTTTGGCGCGTGACGCCCTGGTGTCGGCCGCCTGCCGCGCCCTTGGACTGGTGCTCCCCGGACGTTCCCCCGGCGGACGACTTCTGCCCGATCTGGAGAACCCCGAAATACTGGTGCTTAAGCCCGCCAGCATCGGTGATGTCCTGCTCGCGACTCCCGTGCTGGAGGCGCTGCGCCGTTCCCTGCCCGGAGCGCGCGTCACGGTGGCCGTCGGGGCCTGGTCGCGGGTCGCCATCGAAAACAACCCCGACGTCGACGAACTGATCGACTGCGGCAACGTCGGCACTCCCGGACGCTACGGGCCGCGGGCGTACTTCCGGCTGGCCAGGGCGCTGCGGCGCCGGCACTTCGACGCGGCCATCGTGCTCGATCGATCCCCGCTCATGGCGCTCCTGCCCTCCCTCGCCGGCGTGAAGTATCGCCTCGGCCTCGACGTCCGCGGCCGCGGCCTGGGCCTCACCCTGAAGACATCCCCGCCCCCGGATCGCCACGAAGCCGAGATCTACCTCGACGTCATCCGGGCCGCCGGGCTGGCCACCGGCGCCGCCCGCGCTCGTTTCTATCCCGCCATGCGCGATCTCGCCTACGCCCGACGCCTGCTTGAGGAGTGGAACCCCGGCGGCGGTCCCGTAATCATCCTCGCGCCCGGCGGCGGCACAAATCCCGGCACCGTGCACCTCGCCAAGCGCTGGCCGGCCGCCGGTTTCGCAATGGCCGCCGACCGCCTCGCCGCCGAACTCGACGCCTGCATCGTTCTCGTCGGGCAGGAAGCCGACCAGGCGCCGGTGCGCGCGGTTCAATCGGCCATGACCGCCGAGCCTATCAACCTGCTGGACCAGACGTCCTTCGGCCAGCTCGGCGGCCTGCTGCAACACGCCGCCGGCTTCCTCGGCAACGACTCGGCCCCCGGGCACCTCAGCGCCGCCGTCGGGATCCCCACCGTAGCCGTCTTTACCGATACCGATCCCGACCAGTTTCGCCCGTTCGCGCCGCGAGCTGTAGGCATCCGCGCCACCGGGCTGACGGAGACCACCGACCGAATCCTCGCCGCCCTGCGCCCCGACGAATAGCGTCCCCCTCCACCCCCACTCCCGCGGCCGGCGACGACTACCCCGGTTAAGGATTAAGCCGCCCCGACCCGGCAGCCGAGTATAATTAGCAAGCCCTGGGAGGGGTGGCCGAGTGGTTTAAGGCGGTGGTCTTGAAAACCTCTAACCGAAAGGTTCGTGGGTTCGAATCCCACCCCCTCCGCCAGTCGCCTCCGCCGGGATCTTGGAGGAGTCGCATAGTTGGTCTAGTGCGGCCGCCTGCTAAGCGGTTATCGGTGTTTAAAGCCGATCGTGGGTTCGAATCCCACCTCCTCCGCCACCCTGTTTCCGACCATGCCCGCCATCTACTCCCGACCCGTGACCGGCGCCCGGATCACACCGCTGTAATCGCGCAACGTTTCCTCCGCGATCCGCCCCATCTTCATCTGCTCGATCTTGCCTTCCGGCCCGATGAAGAACGTCGTCGGAAACGCCAGGATTCGATACGTCTTAAACGTGTCCAGTAGCGGATCAACCACCGCCACGAACTGGTAGTCCGGCGCGTACTGGGCCAGGTAGTCCGCCACAAACTCCGGATCCTCGCCCACGTTTACGGTCAACACCACCAGGTCATCCCCGGTGTTCTCCACCGCGAATCGATCCATCAGCGGCAACTCAAACGTGCAGGTGCCGCACCAGCTGGCCCAGAAGTAGATCACCCGTGGCCGGCCATCAAAATCCGACAATTGCACCGGCTCACCGTCTGGCGCCCGCAGGCGGAACTCCGGCGCCCGGTCGCCGATGTTGGCCCCCAGCGGGTCCGCCACCTCGGTCAGGTTGCCGCAGGCCGCCAGCGCGACCGTCGCCAGCGCCGCCGCCAATAGCCAGCGTGCCGGGCGACCCGCCGGCAGCCGGCCCGCGATCCTCCTCATCATTGCCATCCCGGCGCCCGTCCCTTCATCGCATTACGACCGTCGCTCAAATGAATCTTGCCAGTTCCGGAGCCACCCAGAAATGGTACGCGAACGCCCCGGCGAAGAACCCCAACAGGTACCAGACCGAGCTGATCGCTCCCTGCGCCGCCAGCACGTGCTGGCGAAACGGGCAGCCGTTGGCCAGCGTCGAAGCGAACCCGATCGCCGCTCCGGCGATGATCGTAACCACCACCAACCCGGCCGTCAGGCCGTCGAACACGAACGGCGCAATCGCCACCTGGTCGGTTCCGACCAGCGCCGGCAGAAGCGGCCGCAGCACCAGGATTGTCACCACAAAGGCCACAAATCCCTTCAGGCGGTACCGATCGCCGACCGCCATCACATCGCGAAAGGCCCCCACGAAGCACATCCGCGAGCGTTGCCCGGCGTAGCCCAGGATGATGCCGCCCAGCAGCGTGGCGATCGCCGCCACCGTCATCGCAACGCCCAGCGTCGCATCAACACCGTCGCCCCCAGGATCCCGCCCACCAGCGCCGCCAGCGCGAAGACCCCCAGCGGCTCGCCATACGCCGCCCGGATCGTCAGCCGGAACGTGCACCCCTCCGCGATCAGCGCGAATATCATGATTCCGAAACCGAGCAACAAGTTGCCCGGCCCCGAGGCCGGCGTGTGCCAGCGAAACTCACCGTT
>CAYYTN010000221.1:4115-4595 GCA_964474495.1 uncultured Chloroflexota bacterium | reverse complement strand
TCCCCCTGATCGGACCGTTTCGACAGGACCTCACCGCCAATGAGATCACCGAGATTCACGCCATCATCAACGGCACCACCAACTACATCCTGACCCGGATGGACCAGGACGGAGCCGACTATGCGACGGCCCTCCAGGAAGCCCAGGATCTCGGCTATGCCGAGCCCGACCCGGCCAACGATGTCGAGGGACATGACGTGGCCTACAAGTTGGCGATTCTGGCGAGCCTGGCATTTGGCACCGAGGTGCACCCGGATGACATCTATCGGGAGGGGATCGGGGGGCTTGACCCGGTCGACTTTGTGCACGCCAGTGCCCTGGGGTATGCGATCAAGCTGCTGGCGATCGGGAAGGCGCACTCCGATGGAATCGAGGTCAGGGTGCATCCGACGCTGGTACCCCGTGATTTCTTGTTGAGCCAGGTGAGCGGGGTGGAGAACTCGGTGCGGATTCGCGGCGATCTGCTGGGGCACGCGGTGT
>CAYYTN010000221.1:0-4105 GCA_964474495.1 uncultured Chloroflexota bacterium | reverse complement strand
GCCGGACGGGGGGCGGGGCCGAAGCCGACGGCGAGCGCCATCGTGGCCGACCTCATCGACCTGGCTCACAACTTGAATTCCGGCGTCCACTCGCGGGTGCCGATCCGATTCGACTCGGATCTGGCCGTGAAACCGATGACCGACGTTCGCAGCCGGTACTACCTGCGGTTCTGGGTCGCCGACCAGCCCGGGGTCCTGGCCCAGATCGGCCAGATCTTTGCCGATACCGGTATCAGCATCGCCGGTCTGGATCAGAAGGAAGTCGATGCCAGCCTGGGGACGGCCGAACTGGTCATCCTGACTCACGAAGCCGGCGAGGCGAACATGCGAGCGGCGCGCGAGCAGATGGAGGAGAACGAGGTGGTGAGGCGTTTTGACGCCCTGCTGCGGGTCGAGGACCTCCAGGAGGACGAGTGACCGCCCGCATCGGACCGTCGCCGGAGCGGATCGGAGTGCTTCGTCGCTACGTGGACTTTCTACCGGTGGGGCCCGAGACCCCGCTGATTTCGCTGGGAGAGGGCGACACGCCGCTGGTCAGGTCGGCGGCGCTTGAGAAGCGCACCGGCGCCGGGGCGGTCTGGTTGAAATATGAAGGCGCCAATCCGACCGGCTCATTCAAGGACCGCGGGATGGTGATGGCAATCGCCAAAGCGCTTGAAGACGGGGCGCACACGGCGATTTGCGCGTCCACCGGGAACACCTCGGCGGCGGCGGCGGCCTACGCCGCGCAGGCAGGCATGCGCTGCGTTGTCCTGGTCTCGGAGGAAATTGCCGCGGGCAAAATGGCGCAGGCCCAGATGTACGGCGCTGATGTGGTGGTACTGGAGGCGAATTTCGATGGCCGCCTGCAGCTTGCCAAGGACCTGTCGGCGGATTCGCCGGGCATCGTCCACGTCAACTCCGTGAATCCGTTCCGGCTGGAAGGTCAGAAGTCGGCCGCGTTTGAAATCTGTGATGTCCTCGGCAATGCCCCGGATGAGCTGTACATCCCGGTGGGCAACGCCAGCAACATCTCGGCGTACTGGAACGGGTTCAACGCGTATGTCGCTGCCGGCCGATCGCGGTCGCTGCCGGTTCTGCGCGGTTTCCAGGCCGAAGGGGCGGCCGCCATCGTGCGCGGAGAGGCGATCGCGGAACCGAAAACGGTCGCCTCGGCGCTGGAAATCGGAAATCCGGAAAACTGGAGCAAGGCCACCGGGGCGCGGGACGATTCCGGGGGCAGTATCGAGTCGGTGACGGATGACGAGATTCTGGCGGCCTACCGCGATCTTGCCCTGGAGGGAGTCTTCTGCGAACCGGCGTCCGGGGCTTCGGTAGCCGGATTGCTCAGTCGGGCGGAGCGGGGTCTGGTTGCGTCCGGCAGCACGGTGGTTTGTGTGTTGACCGGCGCGGGGTTGAAGGACCCGGATCGCGCCCTGGTGGAATCGAAGGAGCGGATAGTGGTGGCGGCGGAAGCCGGCGCCATCGCCGCGGCGCTCGGCTGGTAGGCGGGACTACTGCTCAAGGCTTCGGAAGGCGGCTTCGATGTCTTCCTGCAGGCGGCGATTGTTGGCCAGCAGGCTCCGGCTGATGGCCTCGCTCAGGGTGTCGATTTGAGCGGCGGCGAATCCACCGCGAGCCTTGAGAACCGCCCGGACGTTGGCTTCGATCTCTTCGCGCCGCAGGCCGATCTCCACCGGGGCTTCGTTAACTTCCTCGGGGACATCCTGGATTTCGTCGAACTCGATGTGCATGCACGCCGAACAGGGGCGCACGATCTCGGACGCCGGAACTATGTGCAAATGACCGCACCTTGAACAGCGCAGTTCCGTCGCCTCTTCGAAACGGTGCCCGATTGTCGCCATCTCGAAATCCTCCGGCGCCAATGTAGCACCGAGTCGGCCGATTCCGACCAGAATCGCGCCTAGCCCGATTGCTGGAAGTTATCGCGCCAGTGATTTAGTGGTTCCCAGCCCAGGACCCTGCGGGTCTTCGCGTTTTCGAACGGCGAGAAGTAGGGGTCGTCGCCCTCGTAGCGATCCTCCGCGTCCGGGTAGTACTTCGCCATCAATTCGCGAGTGGGGGTCTCCATGTATGTCTGGGAGGAGGTGATGAAAAATGCCTCGCATTCGAGCCCATCCTGCTCGGTCGCCATCCGGCAGGCGCGGGCGACATCGCGGACATCGATGCAGGTCCACATCTGGCTGCTGCCCACCTCCGGGTTTTCGTGAGCTCTGCCGACGACCTCGTCGTAGGCCTCGGGGCGCAGCACCCGGCAGAACCGCAAACTGACAGCCGACATACCGCAGGCGCGGCCCATTGAACGGCAGATGTCCTCACCGACGGCCTTGCTGAGGCAGTACGGATCCTGCGGCCGGAGCGGATGGACTTCATCGATCGGGAAGTAGTCGGGTTGGAAGGGGTTGTAAGCGAAGGAAAAGCCCAGGGTGGAGTCGCTGGAAGCGGTCACGACCTTATCGATACCGGCCAGGCGGGCCGCTTCGAGGGTGTTGTAGAGGCAGGTGGTGTTGTGCAGGAACACCTTAGGACGGCTGTCCCAGAAGGGATGCGGTATGGCGGCGAGGTGGATGACGGCGTCGCAGCCCTCGACGGCCGCGATCGCCTGCCCGAGGTCGGTGAGATCGGCCCGGCGGATGTTGATCCGGTGACGGGGCGGCATCTCGCTGATGTGCGGAAAGGCCGCGTCGATTATCACCGGGACGTGCCCGTTGTCGGCCAGTTCGTCCACCACGAAGCCGCCCACGTTGCCCGCTCCGCCGGTTACCGCGATTCGCATCGGTCTCCCTCTCAAAGCTCTGGCCGGGGCGTTTTCAGCCGACTATTCCGCCGCCCCACGACTCGGCTGTAATAATGCTGCCGAGTCGCCGATAATGGTTGCAAGGGGTCAGAGTTTACCGAATCACGATGGGGGTGCTTGATGAGCGAAGAGCCGAATCGGCCCGACAGGCGGAGCGAAATCAAGTCCGAGATTCAGGAACTCGTCACCCAGGGATTCGACCAGAAGGCGATCTCTTCGCTCTTTTACCAGCGAGCGCTCTGGCGCAACCGCATCAACGAGGAGTGCAAGGGTGAAGTCGTCCCCCCTGCCGGAGGGGACGAAGGCTAGCACCGCTCACCGCTCTGCTGACCGCCCAGTTTGCCGGGGGCGCAACATCGCGGCCGGATAGAGGCTTTACCGGTCGGTCAGTTCCGGAATGATGCGACGGAGAGCCGGCAATCCCACGGCGCCGGATCGAAGCAAGCGCGGCGGTTGGGTGGCCAGGGTGATCACGGTCGAGGGCACTTCTCCGCCGACTTCTCCGTCCAGGATGTAGTCGATCTCTTCGGCGAGCGCCGGGTCGATGGCTCGTACGTTCCGTGCCGGTGGCTGACCGGACCGATTGGCGCTAGTGCCGACGATCGGCCCGCCGAAGCGCTCAATGAGTCGCCGGGTCAGGGCCAGATCGGGGACCCGCAGGCCGAGGGTGCCGTCGGCGGCCATCAAGGCGCCGGGCTGCCCAGGTAGCGCGGTGGCGACAATTGTGAGCGCTCCCGGCCAGAACTCCTCTGCCAGGAGAAGAAGACCGGGGGTGAGTTCCACGAGGCCGGCCGCCTCCTCAACCGCGGCGATCAGAACCGGTAGCCCCCTATCATCATCGCGGCCCTTGATTGCCAGCACTCGTGCCACCGCCGCGGGGTTGTGGGCATCGCAACCGAGACCGATGACCGTGTCGGTGGGGTAGGCCACGATGCCGCCGGATCGAATAGTCCTGGCGGCGGCGGCCAGGTCAGTACCGACTGGAGTGGCGGCCACGTCCTAGGCCTGCAGAATGAGCTTTTCGAGCGCGGTTGCCACCCCGTCGTCGTCGACGTGGTCGGTGATGTAGTCGGCCTGGGCCTTGACCTCGGCGGCGCCGTTTCCCATGGCCACACCGAACCCGGCGGTGACCACAAGGTCCAGGTCGTTGAGATTGTCACCGATTCCCATGACGCGCTCGATCGGGATGTCGAGGTGAGCTGCCAGGGCGGTCAACGCGTGACCCTTGGACGCCAGCGGGCTGATTGTTTCGGCGAAGATCGGATAGGAGCGGGTCACGTTCAGCCGGTCGCCGAATTCCCCCCGGAG
>CAYYTN010000220.1:0-4616 GCA_964474495.1 uncultured Chloroflexota bacterium | reverse complement strand
CGTTGAAGATTTCGGCGTCGGGTTTGAAGCGGATCGTCGTTCCGGTCCGGTTCGACTTGCCGGCCGTTTTCAAGTTCGCCAATGGTTTGCCGCGGGCGTACTCCTGCCGGTACAGCTTCTTGTTGCGGTGGACCTCGGCCACCAGGTGCTCGGCCAGCGCGTTCACCACCGATACGCCGACGCCGTGGAGGCCGCCGGAGACCTGGTAGGCCTTGGCGTCGAATTTGCCACCGGCGTGCAGGGTGGTCATCACCACTTCCAGGGCCGGCCGGTTAACCTTCTTGTGCTTGTCGACCGGGATTCCGCGGCCGTTGTCGGCCACCGTGCAGTATCCATCGGTCTCGAGCGTCACCGTGATCTTCGAGCAGTGCCCGGCTAGCGCTTCGTCGACGCTGTTGTCCACGACTTCCAGCACGCAGTGATGCAGCCCCGCATCGTTGGTGTCGCCGATATACATCGCCGGCCGCCGGCGAACCGCCTCAAGCCCCTCCAGTACCTCGATCGCATCGGCGCTATACGTTGTCAAACAGACCTCCTAAAGATCCGGCTCGGGCTCGACGGCCTCAAATTCAAAATCGACTCCCTGGGTTCGTGACAGATAGAAGACCATGCTCCCGGCGGCCATGACCGTGCCGAGGAACGCGTTCGCCCCGACCGCCAGCAGGTACCCTGGCACGACGGAAGTCAACGGACTCAGCACCAGGTTGGCCATGAACTGCACCACAAATGTCAGCACCACGATCCCCGCCACCGGTAGGCCATCGCGACGCAGGAAATCCACCGACGCCTGGATCGCATCCCGCGGCGAAGCGTCATCCAGAATCACCGACAGATTGGCGAAGAACATCACCAGCGGGATCCCGATTAGCGCCGCCACCAACGCGAGCCCGAGCATCGCGGCGAGGAAACTTGCGAACAAGAGCATCAGCGTGGTCACGAACGCCACCGTCAGCAGGGCCGCGATCGTCAATACGGTCAATCCCAGAAGCCGCGGCGCCCGGTCCATCACCATCGCGGTGAGGTCGTAGTCCTCCGCTCCGGGCTGAATGGTCCGGCGCAGCGACCCGAGCCAGAAAGTGGAAATCACCACTCCCGCCAGCAATAGCAGCAGCCCCAGCCCGATCGCGGTGCCCATGCCGGCTAGTTCAACGCCCCCGCCCAGTTGCCCCGCCGCCGGGGCCGCGATGCCCATCGACGGCACGTACAACGCCAGGGCCAGGACCAGCATGCCGGATAGCAGCGAGCCCAGGGCCTCGGCGCCGCTCGCGTCAACCCCGCCGACGCCCAGCAGAAGCTCTGGCGCGATCGGTTTTGGGGACACCAACAACACCACGTCCAGCAGGATCGGGATGGTCAGGAGCAGCGGCCTTCGAACCACAATTCGAAAGCCCTCATTCAGGGCGTCAATCACACCCAAGCAGTGCTCCAGTTGCCGAGGATTCAGCCCCCGTGGTGGCCCCTTGCCGTAGCATGCGGCGGAATGAAGCCAAATCCCTCAATTACACTGAACAATCTTGACATAATTGGCCCATTTTGTCCATCGTTGCGCCCCTTTTTGGGACCCCGTTTTTACCCTGCCGCTCCGCCCGCCGCGACCTCGGCTTGTATCATTGGGATGGGACCGCCACAATCGGATCGTAGCCACGGACCGAGAGGAGCCGCAATGGCCGGAAAGATCGACATCTCGCTCGAATATTGCTCTGCTTGAAACTATCTCCCTCAGGCCGTGAGCCTGACGACCGAGATTCTTGAAGAGTTCAGCACCGATATCGATAACTGGGCGCTCATCCCCTCCGGAGGGGGCGTCTTTGAACTCGTCATCAACGGCGACCTGGCCTTTTCCAAGAAGGCGCAGGGGCGCTATCCGGAGACCGCGGAAGTCCGCAGCCTGATCAAGCAGGCGATGTAGCGAAACGCGACGAGCGGGGGGGGGGATGTCGGCTACGGCTATTCGACGAACTCGGAGGCCGCGTTGATGCCCGGGTAGAAGAACGTCATCTTCAACTGGCCGCTGGAGTCATTGCGGAAGCCGTGCGGCACGCCGGCCGGGGCCAGTACGGCGTCGCCGGCGGCGATCGGAATCTCGCGGTCGCCGACCAGCGCCACACCCGATCCTTCGTAGATGCGGAAGGCCTCCTCGATGAGGTGCTTGTGCAGCGGCAGCACCGCCCCGGGCGCGAAATCCAGCTCGCCCATGGTCACCGCCCCCGCGCCCTGGTCCGGGCCCATGACCTGCCGCACCTTCATGCCGTCGATATTCGAGTCTTTCCAGGGTCCATCCGTCGCCGCGATCACCGTCATTTTCGGGCTCCACCTTTCCGCGTCACCATGGCTCTGTTGACCCGGCGATGCTCGCAGTTCCGCCTCCCGGTGTCCAGCCGCCCGGCCGCTAGTTCGGTGAGGCGGGGGCCTCCCGCTCGAGCCCGTGTCCCGGCAGATCGTCGAACAGACCCGGCAGGCGCCGCATCGGCCCCACCGACCCGCTCGTCGCCACCGGCGGCGCGCTCATCGCGAACGTAGATGGCGCGTAGACCTCGGCCGCCTCCATCCGCACTCCGAGCCCGTCGCGCACGAACGCTCGATCGCCGTCGATCAGCACGATCCGCTTGCCCAGGTGCCGGCTGTGCAACCGATCCAGCACCAGGTCTTCGACCGGGAACCGGAAATCCCACTTGCCGACCAGCCGGTTGATCGGCACGTCGGTGAGGGCGATCTCGAATACGGCGCTGGAGATTTCGTTGAAGACTTCGGTGGCGCGCTCGAAGAACTCGTCCAGCCGGGGCCCACCCGCGCGTTGCACCCGGCGCCAGCCGTGCAGCTCCACCCGGCTCTCGATGTCGGCCAGCAGCTGCCTTGCCTCGGAATCGGTGTGCCGGCGCACCAGGCGCCGCAGGTCGTCGAAGGTCCGTGGCCGTAGCAGCGACAGCGACCCGCCCGTCGGTCCCGTCGAACCCCGTTTCATGCCGGCTCCTCCCACACTTCGCCCGCGCCTATCGAAAACGCGCTCGCCACCCGCGCCACCGACCGGAACAACCCACCACGTCGGACACTACCGCGCCCGAATCGCGACTCGAGTCCGTCCACCGCCGCGTTCAGGCGTTCCGACCGATCGGTTCCGAACAGTGGCATCTCCATTTGTCGCGCGTCCTCGGGCGCGAAATCGGATACGTGTATTCCAAGTAGACGGTACCGCTCTCCCGGCTGAAACTCTGTGCTCATCAATACACTCGCGGCGTCATAAATGGCCCCGCCGTCGTCGGTGTACACAGGCAGGGTCCGCCGTCGCGTGAGGGTGGTGAAATCGGCGCGCCGAATCTTCGCCGTGACCACCCGGCCCTGCAGTTCGTGGGCGCGCAGCCTCCGCCCGACCTCGTCGCTCAGCCGCAGTAGTTCTTTTAGCAGCGCGTCGAGGTCGCCGACGTCCTCTCCGAAGGTGTGTTCGTTGCCGACCGACTTGCGCAGCCCTTCGGTCGAAACCGAGCGTCGATCGATCCCGCGGGCCAGGTCGTGCAGACGGTGGCCGAACTGCCCCAGGCGCCTGACAAGGTCGGCCCGGCGCATTGCCGCCAGTTGCCCGACCCGTTCTATGCCCAGCGCTCGCAGGCGCTCTTCGGTGCGCGGCCCCACCCCCCAGATGCGCCCCACCGGCAGCGGCGCCAGGAAGGCGCGCTCGCGCCCCGGCTCCACGGTCAACAGGCCGTCCGGCTTGCAGATGTCGGAGGCGATCTTGGCCACCGATTTGCTGGTGGCCACCCCGATGCTGATGGTCAGGTTCTGCTCGGCTTTGACGGTCGAGCGGATTTCCCGCGCGATGTCTTTGGGCGACCCGAACCGGCGCTCGCCGCCGAAGACATCCATGAAGGCTTCGTCCAGCGAAATGGCTTCCACCAGCGGGGTGAAGCGGTGGAATACATCCATGACTTCGCGGGATATCTGCCCGTACACCTCGTGCCGGCCCGGTACGAACTCGGCGTGCGGGCAGCGCCGGGCGGCCTGCCGCAGCGGCATGGCGGAATGAATCCCGTACTCGCGGGCCTCGTAGGACGCCGCCGCCACGACCCCGCGCGAGTCCGGGCTGCCCCCGACCACCACCGGCTTGCCGCGCAGATCCGGGTTGTCGCGCTGCTCGACCGAGGCGTAGAAGGCGTCCAGGTCGGCGTGCAGGATGGAGGCCGTCGCGTGCGGACCGCTCGTCCCCGCTCCATCGGTTGACTCGCCCGCGGCCGCGCTCGCTGCCCGGTCTGCCGCCGTGTCGTTCATTGCCGTAGCACCCTGTCCTTCTGGCCGTTTCCCGGACGATACCGAACGTTTACCACACAGTCAACGATTTCCTCGACTATTTCGATCTTTCAAACGCCGTTTCGCCCCCCGCCGTTGCTATCCTTCCCTCATGGACGCCGACAGCTTCGAACGGGTGTACGAAGCGCGCGACGAGCGGCATGCCTACGAACTGAGATCGATTGCCCGAAGGAGCGCGGCCGCGAGGGCGGGCCGGTCCGTGCTGGAGATCGCCTGCGGCAGCGGCTATTGGACTCGCAACCTGGCAGAAACCGCCCTGAGCGTGGTCGCTACCGATACCTCCGACGAAATGCTGGCCGAGGCTCGGCAGAAAGACC
>CAYYTN010000219.1:0-4672 GCA_964474495.1 uncultured Chloroflexota bacterium | reverse complement strand
GATGGAGCGCAGGAAGATATCGCGGTTAACGGCCAGCATGCGCCGGAAGCGGGCGCCCTCGAAGATCAGGTCGCGGCGCCAGCGCCCGCCAAAGTTGCGGCCGCGGCCAACCGGCACCGCCACAACGTCCGGCGGCGTTGTCGGCGAAACGAACACGGGCACCTCAATAGTCCCGTGCCGGGCGTCGATCGCCACCACATCCCCCGTGCCGACGCCCAACTCCGCCGCCGTCTCCGGGTTCAACTCCGCCCATGAAATCCACGTCACCGTCGTCAGTGGGTCGCCCACCGATTGCAGCCACGGGCTTTCTGATTCATTGCCGGCGCCGATCGCGATCGTCTCAAACGGGATCAGGTGGAAGCGGAAGCTACCGGCGTCGCCGGCGAACTCGGGTCCGGCCAGCGCCGTTGCGTCCCAGTCGGGCAGGGCCGCGAACTCCGGCACGTCGGCCGCCTGTTCCCACGCGCCGCCGCGGCGGAGCAACTCCACCCAGCTCGCGTCAAAGGCCGCCCCGGCTCCCTCCATGCCAAACAGCCGCTCGGCCCCCGCCCGCACCGCCTCATTCATGCTTGCCCAGGGCAGCGCTCCTTCACCCTTGAGTTCCAGAGCCAGCGTCAGCAGGACATCGCCGAAGCTGCGCGCGTCATTCCAGGGAATCGTCACCGGTTGCTGTAAGCCGACCACCTGGGTTCCAGGACCCGGATCGGCCGTAAAGTCCCCCCACGCCTCAAACGGGTGGGTCGCCGGCAGGATCAAATCCGCGAGCCCGACGGTCTCGTTCATGAAGCTGGACATGCCCACCACGAACGGGACTCCGGCGATCGCATCGGCGAAGCCCGGGTTGCCGGGAATGCTGTAGGCCGGATCGGCGTCGTAGACGAACAGCACATCCGGCACCGACCCGGCCGCCAGATCGTCAGTGTAGGAGCGCCACCCGGCGAAGGACCCCTCCGGCAACGGCGCCGGAATATGGGCCGGGGCCGTCGGGTTGGCCAGCATGCCGCCGGCCTTGCCCAGGTTGCCCACGAGCAGGTTTAGGAACAGCACCGCCGCGCCGTTGTCCAGCCCGTTGGTCTGCGCCAGCGCCGGCCCACCGGCAAACGCCAGGCCCGGCTGGCGATCCACGAATTCTCGTGCAATCTCCTGCACCGTCACCACCGGAACCCCGGTTCGCTCGGCAACCACGTCCGGCGCGTACTGGTTCAGCACATCCACGCCGCCGATGGCCGCCACCGCGTCCCGCCACACCTCAAAGTGCACCAGCGCCTCGGCCACGATGACCTGGGCGATGCTGAGCGCCAGCGCTCCCTCCTGACCCGGCTTGACATAAATCCAACTATCAGCGCTCGCTCCGGTCATTGACATACGGGTCTCAAGCTGCGTCAGCCGCCCGCGATTCCCGCCGCGCATCCGGCTGTACGCCTGGCTGTACATCACCGACGAGCCCCACGTGCCCAGGAAATCGGCCCCGAACGACAGCACCGACCCGGCGTTCGCGATGTCGAAATGCGGGGTGTTGTCGACGCCCAGGATCTTCTTCACCGCTGCCCGGAACGTGCCGCTCTCAAGTGGGTCGTAGACCAGGTGATCGCCGCCGACCAGGTCCGTGAAGGCCTCCGCCACCCTGGCCTCCGTGCCGGTCAGCCGGGATGTCACCAGGTGGAAGCTGCTCGCCGGGCCGATCGCCCCGCCCAGCATATCCAGCGCCCGTTCCCAGCTGATCTCCTCATAGCGGCCATCGCCGCGTTTGCCCGCCGGAACCATCGGTGTCTTGATGCGGTCCGGGTGATACAGCGACTGCACCGCCGCCTGCGCCCTCACGTCGGTCTTGCCCTGGTTGATCGGAAAGGCTGGATTGCCGTCCACCTTTTTCGCGCGCCCGTCCACCGTCCGCACCACCACGCTGTTGCCGACGTTGGAATGCGCATCCGCCGTCGCGAACCAGACGCTGTCGCCCGGCAGCGAGTGTTCCGGGGCCAGCACAAAACTCGTAACCCGCGACTCACGTTCCGGAGCGGCGCACCCGACGATCACCACGCCGCCGGCCGTACCGGCGACCCCGGCCAGGAACTTGCGTCGTCCCAGGTGCATCAGGAAGTACCTTCGATCATCTGTGGCATACCGCGCAATCCAGCGAGGCGCTGGCCTTCAGCACCGCATTCCCCACCGGCGCCGTACTCGAGGCCGGTTGGTTGGTCGTATCCCGGTGACAGCCCATGCACTCGCCCATATTCAACGCATTCACTTGCTTCGCCACCACGAAAGTCTGCACATCTCCATGGCACGTCTCGCAGGGGATGTTGGCATCGATGTGGGTCACGTGCACGAATCGCACATGATCGGGCAGTCGATGGACCCGCGTCCACTCGATCGGTTCCTGCGCTTCCCACTTTGCGGCCAATTGCAGGCCCCCCGGCAGATCCTTGCCAACGACTGCGTGGCAGTACATGCACTGTTCCACCGACGGCAGCGTCGCCGCCGCCCCGGTGGTCACTCCGCGGTGGCAGAATTCGCAAGGGATCGCGTTGTCTCCGGCGTGGACCGAATGGTCATACGCGATTGGCTGGACCGGCGCCGGTTGGATCGTCCCGCCGGAGGCGCCCAGGAAAATCAGCAGCGCCACCGCCCCGGCCGTGGCGAGTCCCCCGACCGTCAGCGGTATCACGATGAATGCCGTTTGCCGGCGGGTGAGTCGGGGCAGCAAGCCGCGCAGAACGCCCATAGGTTTAGATAATCATCCCCGGGAAGATCTCGGGCAGAATCTCGATGGCCAGCAGCACGCCCTTCACTCCCACCGCCACCGCCCCGACAAACGCCAGCAGCGCGATCGCGTACAGCGGCATCCGGATTCGGCGGGCGTCGCCCTCGTCCACATCCCCGGTCAGGGCGAGCGAAGCGATAAAGCCGTGAGCCAGGATGTACGACAGTCCGGCGCCAATCAGCAGTGCCGACAGCACCCAGAGGTGCGCGGTGACTTCGGACAGCCGAACCCACTCTGCCTCGGTGATCGAGGCGATCTCCAAAATGTCCCCCAGAGTTGTAGGAAGCCCACAAACCGACGCATCTTATTAGGTTGACGAGGGCTATCGCAAATCATGAGCGGCTCCCGTCAGCGGCGAAAATGGCCACCGCGCGCAAAGGCCGCCGCCAACCCGCATATCGCAGCCCCGCTCCGGCCATCCGGAGGCTCGTCTCCACCGCGATATCTGGAGCCTACTGCGAACCTCCGGCACCTCCCCTTACAGAGCCGGCCTGACCCGTCAATTCCCGGGTCCTCTACCTTCAATTCCTGTTGGATCGGCGCACCTCAAGATGGGCGCAGTAGCTGTGGGCGCCTTCTAGAAAGTGCGGCGGAGATACGCGGCCAGCCCCCGCTCCTCGACCGACCCGATGATCTCGTCCGCCACGTCCAGAACCGGCTGGCTCGCGTTGCCCATCGCGACCCCCCGGCCGGCCCAGCGGATCATCTCCTCGTCGTTCACGTCGTCCCCGACCGCCAGCACCCGTTCCCGGGCGACTCCCAGCCGTCCGGCCAGCCACTCCAGCGCCGCGCCCTTCGACACGTCGTGGCCCACCACCTCCAGCACCAGGCTGGCGAACGCATAGTTGGTCCACGGCATCGTCCGCACCTTGCCCTCGTACTGCCCCTCGAGTTCGGCCTGGAACTCCTTCAGCCGATCCTCCTCGCCGAAAAAGACCAGTTCCATCGCGTCCGCCAGCCCATCGAAGGTTTCCGTCTCCACGAACGCCGCGAGGTTGCGGGACGCGTACCGTCGCAGCGATTCCACCTCCTGCAGGCTGCCGAACACGTAGAGCTTGCGAGTCCGGCCGGGCACGTCATACCAGACGCCCGTGATCCCGTGGGCCCGCCCCAGTTCCACCGCCGGCCGCGCGATCGCCCCGGGGATGAATCGCTCGAGCAGAATCTCCCCGGTTGCCACTTTCCGCACCACCGCCCCGCTGCTCTGGATCAGGTAGTCCCCGACCCCCAGCGGCTCAATCACGTCCATCGCCGTCCGCCAGCGCCGTCCCGTCGCGATCACAATCGTCGCTCCCCGTCCCGCCACCGCGTGGATCGCCGCCCGCGTCTCCGCCGGTATCTCCTTGCTGTCCGGCAGGATCGTGCCGTCCACATCCAGCGCGATGAGGTCAAAGGGCCGGGGTTCTCGACCTGCGTCCGGCACTGCCAACAGTCACCTCCAGTAGCGCGACATTCGCCCCGGCGATTCTATTGGCCCGGGCCGCGGAGACTACAATTCCAGTCCAGACCGTAGCCGACAGGAGGGTTGCATGGCCTACTACATCGGTATTGACGTCGGGACCCAGGGCAGCCGGGTCGTCGCGGTCGATGTTCTTCCGATGAAGGTCGTGAAGGGAGTTGACTTCGTGCTAGGGGACATCACCGAGCTGGAGACCTATCGTGCAGTCGAAGGCAGTCTCGGGGCGATGGGTGCAGACCTTGTAATATCGGATCTTGCCCCCAGTATTACTGGTATCAGGCATACCGACCAAGCCCATTGCATCCAACTGGCCGAGCAGGCCAGGAAGATCGCGCTCAAGGTGCTGAAAGTAGACGGCAAATTTCTGGTCAAGATATTTGAAGGGGAATTGGCACAAGGATTTCGGGAACAGACAGCAATTCTGTTCGATATAGCGATAGTGAGGAAACCTG
>CAYYTN010000218.1:0-4677 GCA_964474495.1 uncultured Chloroflexota bacterium | reverse complement strand
CGTTCCTGGTCGCCGACGGACCCTTCGCCGGCCGCGTCGCGCCGTTCGATCCGCGCCTCGTCACCCGGATGTTCCGCGACCGCGCCCTGCGCCTGGCCAACCTGGGCTACCTGGGGCACATGTGGGAGCTGTACGCGATGTGGACCTGGGTGCCGGTCTTCCTGGTCGAAATCGCCCGCGACCGCGGCCATCCGGCCGCGCTGGGCAGCGTGGTGGCCTTCGCGGTCATCGCCGTTGGTGGCATCGGGTGTATCGCCGCCGGCGCGCTCGCCGATCGTTGGGGCCGCACCACCGTCACCGTCGCCGCGATGACCGCCAGCGCCGCAGCCGCCCTGCTGGCCGCGCTCTTTACCGCCGCGCCGCTGGCCGTGCTGGTGGCGATACTGGCCGTCTGGGGGTTCACCGTCGTCGCCGACTCGGCCCAGTTCTCGGCCGCCATCACCGAATTGAGTGAGCCCGAGTACCTGGGCAGCGCGCTGACCCTGCAGACCGCCATCGGTTTCTTGCTGACCCTCTTCACCATCCAGGTCGTGCCGTCCATCGTCGACGCCGGCGGCTGGTCCTGGGCCTTCGCGCTGCTGGCCCTGGGGCCGCTGTTCGGGGTCGCCGCGATGTTGCGGCTGCGGGCCGCGCCGGAAGCGCGCAAACTCGCCGGCGGGCGCGGCTAGCGCCCCACCCGCCCGGTTACGCGAACGCCACCGACACCGAGCCCAGCTGATCGAACTCGGCCGTGAACACATCCCCGGCCGCCGCGAACGGCGCCCCCGCCAGCGAACCGGACAGCACGATCTCCCCGGCCTGCAACGTCACCCCGAACTCCGACAGCTTGTTGGCCAGCCAGGCCACCGACGCCGCCGGATGCCCCAGCGCCTCCGCCCCGGTGCCCGAGGCGATGTGGCGGCCGTTCTGCGAAAACAGCATCCCCACCAGGCGCAGGTCCAGTTCGATCACCGGCGTCAGCGCCCCGCCCAGCACGATCAGCGCGCTGGAGCCGTTATCGGCCACCGTGTCCTCCAGCTTGATCTGCCAGTCGCGCACCCGCGAGTCGACGATCTCCAGCGCTGGCATCACGCCCTCCGTCGCCGACAGGACATCGGTCACGGTCACGCCCGGTCCGGGCAGGTCATCGGCCAGCACGAACGCGATCTCGCCCTCGCAGCGCGGCGCCAGCAGCGTGTCCGTGGCGATCGCCTCGCCGGCCGGCACGACCATGTCGTCAAACAGATGCCCATAGTCGGGCTCATCGACTCCCAGCAGTTCCTGCATCGCCTTGCCGCTCAGGCCGATCTTCTTGCCGATCACCTTGCGCCCGTCGGCCAGGCGCTGTTCCACGATCGCCAGTTGAATGCCGTAGGCGTCCTCGGCGGTGAGATCGGGAAAGCGCGTCGTCAGCGGATCGACCGGCGTGCCGGTGGCCGTCGCCTCCAGCAGTTCGCGGGCTAGTTCAACCGGGTCGGGGGTGGCGGCCATCGAGGTCCTCCTGCGGGGGCGGCGGGTTGTCCCGGCAGTATCCGGCCCGACTGCGAATTTGGCAAAGATCACCGCCCCCACCATCACCACACCGGACCCCGGCAATCTCTCGCATATCATGAAACCACCGGGTGACTCATCCACCGGGATGGCTCAGGGAGCGAATTGAAACCAGACGCCGGCCTCGCCGCGGGCCAGATGCTCGAGTGCCCGAGTTGCGGGATGAAGAACTTGCCATCGGCGGCGCACTGCAGACGCTGCGGGACCTACCTGGGACGGAGTGACAAGCCCTACGCTCCGTATTCGCTACGAGTGAAGGCAAGCCTCATTGATCTGGTATTTCTCCTGGGAGCGATCCTCGGACTCATTTTTGCTGGAATCTGGATTCTGATGGCGCTGGGCGCCTCCAGCAATTTGGGGCTGATCTGGTTCTTGCTCATCATTGCTGCCGCGTTGGGCTACCAGGTCATCTTCTTTGTAACGCCCTGGCGGGCGACCCCCGGGCAACGGATCACCCGAATCCGGGTCGTCAGCGCCGGCGGTGGTGAGGCGCGGATCGAGCAGATCATTCAGCGGGAATACGTGTACGTCATGACGGGAATGCGCAATTGGCGAAAGTGGGCCCCGACGAATCCGTGGGAGGTCATGCGGGATGATGCCCGGCTGCAAGCCCCGTGGGACCGGGCCGCCGCGACGGTCGTTGTGTACGCGGATTCGATCATTTTGGCGTCTTCCGCACCGAGTCCGGCGCCGGAACCCGGACGAGCAGCGGAGCCGGAACCCGAATCACAGTCCACGGAAGGCCAACCCGACGAATCTGCTTCCGGCCCTAAGCGCTTCAGACGATCCAATCGAACGGCACGATCCGGCCGGCGCGACTAGAGTTGCAGCGGCTGCCCGACCGGCGGCCCGTCAAGCGACGGCGCCGGCGGCGCCGGTTCCGGAATCACCGGCTCGGCCACCGCCTCGTCTTCTTCCTCGGCCTCGTCGCTTTCTTCCGGTTCGTCAGCGCGCGCCCTCGCGGCCTGCTGGTGCCGCTGCTTCTGGTAGGCGCTGGGCATCAGCACCGAAGCCTGCCAGGCCGCCTCGATTGAAGAGAAGAGAACCGGGAAGATGAAGATGATGCCGACCATGACGCCGAGGGTTCCGCCGATTCGGCTCGCGAGGACCGCCACGCCCACAATCCAGAACAGCGCCAACACGCCCAATCCGCGCAATCCCATATCCTGCAAGCCGTCCAGCTCCCCGGGGTCTGCCGACACCTGCCCGCGCCGGCCGGGCGGTGGCACGCACCGGCACCCTGCCGCCCCACCTTTTGTAGCGTCCCGGCGGGGGCGATGTCAAAACCGGCCGCCGCGCCGCCGGGCTGACCGCTGGCGAACGGGGCTATCTCGGCAAAATGCTAGAGTGACGCGTGGGCAGTGCCGGGTGGGGCGCGGCCCCAGGGACAGATCGGGGGGAGCCAGTGGCCACGGCGACGATCCACAAGCCTGGACTGCGCCGGCGGCTCGGGCTGGGCCACCGCGGCGGTCTGGCCGGCTACGCTTTCGTCCTTCCTTCCATCCTGTTCTTGATCGTCTTCGTCATCCTGCCGATCTTTGCCGCCGCCTACTACAGCCTCACCGACTACGACCTGATGCAGTCGCCGCGCTTCGCCGGATTCAAGAACTACGCCCGCCTCACCGACGACTACATCTTCCCTCGCTCGATCACCAACACCCTCTATTTCGCCTTCGGCACCGTGCCGTCGGGGATCGTGACTTCGCTGGCTCTGGCCGTCCTGATCAACCGACAGATTCGCGGAATCTATGCCTACCGGGCCTTCTTCTATCTCCCCGTCGTGAGCTCGTTCGTGTCCGTCTCGCTGATCTGGCTGTGGATGTATGAACCGCAGTTCGGGCTCCTGAACGACATCTTTGAAGGCCTCGGCCTGCCGCGAATGAAATGGATGCGCTCGGCAACAACCTCCATGCTCTCCATCATCATTATGAGCGTCTGGAAGAACATGGGACTCAACATGGTCATCTACCTGGCCGGTCTGCAGGGCATCCCTCCGCACCTCTACGAAGCCGCTGAGATCGACGGCGCCGGCGGGTTCTCGAAGTTCTTCCGCATCACCCTGCCCATGCTCGCCCCCACGACTTTCTTCGTCGTCATCGTCTACTTCATTGGCGCGCTGCAGATGTTCGTCCAGGTGTTCATCATGAGTTCCACCGAGGGCCGCCAGGGCATCGGCGGCGGTCCCCTGGACAGCACCACCACCGTCGTCCTGCTCATCTACGCCAACGCCTTCCAGTACCTGAAGATGGGCTACGCGTCGGCCATGTCCTTCGTGATGTTTGTGGTGATCGGCGTGGTGACGCTGATCAACGCCCGGATGCTCCGCTACGACGTGGGCTACTAGGCCCGCGCCAGGCCGTTCTCGGCTCGGTTGGACGGGTTCGGTAGGCTATCGTGAAGGGGGATCGGGAGAGCGTGACGCTGGCGATTCATGAATCGGGGGGGTGAGAAATGGCGACCACAACAGCGACCCGTCCGGGCCTGCGAAGGCGGCTCGGGCTGGGGAATCGCGGCGGTCTGGCCGGGTACTTCTTCGTCGCCCCCTCGATCATCTTCCTGATCGTCTTCGTCATCCTGCCGATCATCGCCGCCGCCTACTACAGCGTCACCGACTACGACCTGATGTCCCCGCCGCGATTCGCCGGTCTCAAGAACTACAACAGCCTCCTCACCGACACCCGCTACCCCCGCGCCATCACCAACACGCTCTATTTCGCCTTCGGCACGGTGCCGACCGGGGTCGTGACCTCGCTGGCCCTGGCCGTGCTGATCAACCGCCAGATTCGCGGCATCTACACCTACCGCGCGCTCTTCTACATGCCGGTCGTCAGTTCCTTCGTGTCCGTCGCGCTGATCTGGCTTTGGATGTACGAGCCGCAGTTCGGGTTGCTGAACGAGATCTTCGAAGCCCTCGGCCTGCCGCGGCTGAAGTGGCTCCGGGCCGCCCCGACCGCCATGCTGTCCATCATCATCATGAGCGTGTGGAAGAACATGGGGCTCAACATGGTCATCTACCTGGCCGGGCTGCAGGGAATTCCGCCGCATCTCTACGAAGCCGCTGAAATCGACGGCGCCGGGAGCATCTCCACCTTCTTCCGCATAACCCTGCCGCTCCTCGCGCCGACCACGTTCTTCGTCGTCATCGTC
>CAYYTN010000217.1:3204-4678 GCA_964474495.1 uncultured Chloroflexota bacterium | reverse complement strand
ATTGAGATGCAGTTCCTCCCCGACGTGTACGTCACCTGCGAGATCTGCGCCGGCCGCCGTTACAACCGCGAGGCCCTCGAGATCCGCTACCGCGGCCACAACATCGCCGACGTCCTCGACATGAGCGTCGAAATCGCCCTGCAGGTCTTCGCCAGCATCCCCCGCATCGTCCGCCCGCTCCAGACGCTCCATGATGTCGGCCTCGGCTACCTCACCCTCGGCCAGCCCGCCAACACCCTTTCCGGCGGCGAAGCCCAGCGCGTCAAGCTCGGCTCCGAGCTGGCCAAGCGCGCCACCGGCAAGACCCTCTACATCCTCGACGAGCCGACCACCGGCCTGCACTTCGACGACGTCCGCCGTCTCATCGACGTCCTCCAGCGACTTGTCGATCGCGGCAACACCATCGTCGTCATCGAGCACAACCTCGATGTAATCAAGAACATGGACCGCCTCATCGACCTCGGCCCCGAAGGCGGCGAAGCCGGCGGCCAGATCGTCGCCGAAGGCACCCCCGAAGAAGTCGCCGCGCTCGGCACCTACACTGGCGAGTACCTCAAACGCGCGCTGGCCGCGAAAATGTAGCCCCGGAAGACGCCTCGAAAGGAGCAGGCCATTGGAACACGAAGTCATCGGCACGGTAATGCCCCACGTCGAGATCCGCCTCGTCAGCGGCGAGTCCGTCTACACCGAAAAGGGCGGCATGGCCTGGATGGACGACGGCATCGCCATGGACACCAGCGCCCGCGGTGGCGTCGGCGGTGCGCTCAAGCGCGTGTTCTCCCAGGAGTCCATCTTCCTCACCTCCTACACCTGCACCGCGCCGGCCGCCAGCGTCGCCTTCACGTCCAACGCCCCCGGCACCATCCTGCCCCTCGAGCTCAACAACGGCGAAGAAGTCATCGCCCAGAAGGGCGCCTTCCTGGCCGCCGCCGATTCCGTCGACCTCGCCATCCACTTCCAGCGCCGCATGCGGGCCGCCTTCTTTGGCGGCGAGGGATTCATCCTGCAGAAGCTCACCGGCCCCGGCCTGGCGCTATTCGAGATCGGCGGCGAGGTCGCCGATTACTCGCTGGCCGATGGCCAGACCATGAAGGTCGATCCCGGCCACGTCGCGCTGTTCGAGCCGTCGGTGGACTTCAGCATCGAACGGGTCAAGGGGATCAAGAACATGTTCCTGGGCGGTGAAGGCCTGTTTCTGGCCACGCTCACCGGCCCCGGCCGCGTCTGGCTGCAGACCAAGCCGCTCACCGGGCTGGCCGCCGCCATCAACCGCCTCCTCCCCCGCCGCCGCAACTAGCAGACGCGCCCCGCCCCTGCACGCCTGCCTTCTCTGGATCCGCTCGTCTCCCGGGCCCGCCCGTCTAGTACGTGGGCGGTCGGAAATCCGAATCGTCGGCCGGCGCCGCCGGACCTGAATCCTCTTCTGCCGCCGCGTCGCCGGTTCCCTCGACCGGCGTTTCATAGCCGGCCACCT
>CAYYTN010000217.1:0-3194 GCA_964474495.1 uncultured Chloroflexota bacterium | reverse complement strand
GGATCCCCGTTCTCGTCCAGGTCCTCGTCCCCGTGCAGCCCGTGATCGAACTCGATGTGCTGCACCAGGTCCGGCAGGTCAAAGTCCAGCGGGCCCTCCGCCCGGCTCAGCCGCCCGTCCTCCATCAACAGCGTGTCGTCCGTAAACTGACTCAGCGCCGGGTCGTGGGTGGCCATCGCGATCGAGATACCGCCCTCGTCCGTAATCCGGCGAAAGAGCATCATGATCTCCAGCCCGGTCACGCTGTCCAGCGCGCCGGTCGGCTCATCGGCGATCAGCAGCGACGGCTCATTCGCCAGCGCCCTTGCGATCGCCACCCGTTGCTGTTCGCCACCGCTCAATTCGAAGGGCCGGTGGGTCATCCGTTCGCCCAGGCCCACCAGTTCCAGCAACTCCCGCGCCCGCTCCCGTCGCGCCCGACCGCCCAGGCCGGCGATCCGCATACTCAATTCCACATTCTCAAACGCGGACAGCACCGGCAGCAGTGAAAACGTCTGGAAGATGAACCCCATCTCGTGGCGTCGCAGTTCGGTCAGCTCCCGGTCTCCCATGGCGGTCATGTCCCGCCCCTCGAAGAACAGTCGCCCTTCCGTGGCCTGGTCCAGCCCGCCGACCAGGTTCAGCAGCGTCGTCTTCCCCGATCCCGACCGCCCGCGCATCGCCATGAACCGGCCCCGCGGAATCGTCCACGTCACCCGGTCCACCGCGCGTACCTCGTTGGGCTGTCCTATGTAGTAGTAGCGGCTCGCCGCCTCAATCGTGATCAGGTCGTCGCCGACGTTGCCGTAGGTCTTGGCGCCCTGTTCCGCCGTCGTCGCCATCTAGCTCGACCCCCGCCCGAACAGCCCGCGTCGCGCCGGGGTGTCCTCCGGGGCTTCTTCTTCACTGTCGTCGGTCGCCGAGCGCACCGTCACCCGCCCGTCCTCCACGTCCACCACCGCCCGGCCCTCGATCCCGAGTTGCTGCAGGTATTCACGCGGGATCTGCAGCCGGCCCGCCGGGTCCACGATCACGAACTCCTCGTGCGAGTGCTCGTCGCCATCTTCCTCGCCGCCCACCCGGCGCACCGTCTCGGTGCTGGTCCGTCCGTCCCGGATCGCCACCACCCGGTCCACCCGGCGCGCGATATTGCGGTCGTGGGACACGATCACCACCGTCAGGTCGCGCTGCTCGCTCAGCGTCCGCAAGATTTCGTAGATGTGCGACGCGGTCTCGTTATCCACCTCACCGGTCGGCTCGTCCGCCAGGATCAACTCCGGCTGATTCGCCAGCGAAATCGCGATCGCCACGCGTTGCTGCTGCCCGCCGGAAAGCTCCCCGAGGTGGTGGTGCATCCGGTCCTGCAACCCCACCGCCTCCAACAACTCCATGGCATATTCTTTGCGGTTGCGCGCCGACACATTGGCGAACAGCATCGGTGCCTGCACGTTCTCAAACGCGGTCAGGTACGGGATCAGGTTCCGCCCGCTCTGCTGCCACACGAAGCCGACCTTGTAGCGCTTGTAGTAGACCAGTTCGCTCTCCGGCGCCTTCACCAGGTCGATCCCACCCACCAGGCATCCGCCGGCGCTCGGTCGATCCAGCCCGCCGAGGATGTTCAGCAGCGTTGATTTCCCCGAGCCGCTGTTGCCGATGATCGCCATCAGCTCGCCCTTGCGTACGGTCAGGTCAAGGCCCTGCAGCGCCACCACTTCCAGGTCCGCCACCTTGAAGATCTTCACCAGGTTGTCGCAGACGATATAGGGCTCGCCGCCGTTGATAGGTTGTTCGCTCAACCCGCTTCGCCTCCGAACTTCATGGCCTCATGAATCTTAATCCGCCGCAGCATCCACACCGACACCGGGAACGACAGCACCAGCACCACCCCGAAGAGCATGAATATCCGCCCGATATCGCCCCAGGCCGTCTCCACGATAAACGCCGGCGTATTCGCCAGCTGGTCGGCGCTCAACTGCAGGAACGGGATGAACATCGCCCCGGTCACTATCCCCAGTATCGTCCCCACCGCCGTGCCCAGGAAGATGAGGAACCCGTTCTCAAACACAAACAGCGCAATCATCTGCCGCACCGACAGCCCCATCGCCCGCAGAATCCCGAACTCCTGCAACCGCCGCCGGAACGACAAGAACGAGTACATCAAGAATCCCAGTAGCGTCAGCACCGTTGAAATCATGAACCCGATCGACAGGATGCCAAACGTACCGGTCTGGGTCGCGTCGTTGCGCGTTTCCAGTATCTCCGCCTGCGAGCCGGTCGAGCCCATGATTACGATGTCGGCCTCGCGGCGCAGCCGGTTGCCCACATCCTGCGCCGCCGCCCCCGGCCGCAGCGTCGCCACCACGTCCCACGGGCTCTCGCCGAAGTTGCGATGAATGAAGTCCACGTTCGTCACCACGAACGGCCCGTCATCCGGGTAGTGGGTGGGGAACGAATCTATCCAGCCGGCGATAAAGAACTCGATCTCGTTCTGCACCAGGTTGAACCGCACCGGGTCGCCGATCCGCAGCAGCAGACGTTCCTGGAAGAACGCCCGGTCCGCCAGTAGCGCCCGCTCATCCAGCGCCAGCGAGTTCATCAATGCGTTCAGCGGGACGTCCGCGAAGTCATCGCGCCACCAGATCGTCTGCGCGAAATCGATCGGGTCCACCCCGTAGGCCGTCAGTTTTTCGGTCCCGCCCTCGCCGGGAATCGGGTAGACCGCCTCCGACTCCCACAGCCGCGCCAGTTGCTCGATCTCTGGTTCCCCGTCGGCCGACAACAGGTCATAGTGCCGGTCCGCCGGCGTAATCAGCCAGAGTTGCCCATCCTCATCCCACAGCCCGGTCTCATCGAAATAGGCCTCGCCGCCCACCTTAAACATCACCCGGTCGTTGATATTGCGGTCAATCGTGGCCGCCATCGACGCGCTAAACGTGCCCAGCGCGAAGGTCAGGACCAGCAGCAGTACCAACCGCACAAACTGCCCCGGGCTCCGCGCGATCTGCCGCAGGCCCAGATGTATTCCCACCCCGTAGATCCGGTTGCCGACCGTCGAGATGGCCGCCACGACGTAGGGAAAGAAGCGCAGGAACACCAGCGCCACCGCGAAGATAAAGATCACCGGCGCCACCAGCAACAGCGGGTCCGAAAACAGTTCCCCCTCCGGCCCCAGGCTCAGCAACGATTCGCGCCCGCGCAGGCTCATGAAGCCGTAA
>CAYYTN010000216.1:0-4691 GCA_964474495.1 uncultured Chloroflexota bacterium | reverse complement strand
GGGCCTTGACTCTGATCGTGCGCAAGCAGCTGAGCGACAACTTCCAGATGCTCGGCTCCTATACCTATTCTCGTCTCGCAGCCAACTCGGCAGGGCGTAGCGCCGGCGACCGAATCGGTCTCTCACCGGACTTCGATAACCCGACCCAGCGCTACTACGAGGACGGTATCGCCGGTAGCGACCAGCCTCACGTGTTCAAGCTGCAGGCTGCCTACGACAATCCCAATGTCTGGAAGATCGCCGAGAAGTTCAGCATGGGTTACTCGGTCGGCGGCGCCATGGACTTCTACTCCGAGGAACAGGCCCTCGAAGCCGTCGACTTCAACACCATCGGCCTGCTACTCGGCATGATGATCCTGGTCGGCCTGCTGGAACAGACCGGCTTCTTCCAGTACGCCGCCATCGTCGCCGGGCGCTGGTCCGGCGGCAGCCCCTGGCTGCTGATGGTCACCCTGGGCAGCGTCACCACCGTGCTCTCGCTGTTCCTCGACAACGTCACCACCATCATCCTGATCGCACCGATCACCATCTGGATCGCCCAGACTCTCGGCATCAGCCCGGTGCCGCTGCTGATCACCAACGCCCTGCTCTCCAACACCGGTGGGGTCGGCACCCTGGTGGGCGATCCGCCGAACATCATCATCGGCTCGGCGGCCGGCTTCAGCTTCAACGACTTCCTCACCCATGCCCTGCCGATCGCCGCGGTCGCCTGGTTCGTCGTGCTGATCACCCTGCGCTTCGTGTTTCGGGAACAACTGGCCGTCCGCCCCCGCCACATCGACGCGCTGATGGACATGCACGCCGAGGAGGCGCTGCACGATCGCGGCTCGCTGCAGCGCATCCTGATCGTCTTCGCCGCCGTCATCCTGATGTTCTTCCTGCACAACGCCCTGCACCTCAGCCCGGCCTTCGTGGCCCTGGCCGGCGCCTCCGCCGCCCTGCTCTGGGTGCGCCCGGCGATCGACAAGATCCTCGAAACCGTCGAGTGGTCCGTGTTGCTCTTCTTCGCCTCGCTGTTCATCGCCGTCGGCGGGCTGGAAGCCTCCGGCGTCTTGGAGAAGGTCGGCGAGGCCGTCGCCGACCTGGCCATGGAGAACCTGCTCCTCGCCGCCATCGTCACCCTCTGGGTCGGCGCCATCGCCTCCGCGATCGTCGACAACATCCCCTTCACCATCGCCCTGGTCCCGGTCATTCAGCAGCTCACCGCCCTGGGGATCAACGCCTCGCCGCTCTGGTGGGCGCTGGCGTTCGGGGCCGGCTTCGGCGGCAACGGCACCCCCATCGGCTCCACCGCCAACGTCGTCACCATCACCGTCAGCGAGCGCACCGACACCCCGATCACCACTCGCATGTGGCTGCGTTCGGGGCTGATCGCGATGCTGGTCACCACCACCGTCGCCAGCATCCTCTTCGTTATCTTCTTCGAGCTCTTCAAGACGCCCTAGCGGGCGGTCGTCGCCAGCACCGTCGCCAGCATCCTCTTCGTCATCTTCTTCGAGCTCTTCAAGACGCCCTAGCCGGCGGTCGCGCTCAGTTGTCCCCGCCCGCCGGGTAGATCCGTCCGGCGCTCGTCGCCAGCACCGTCGCCAGCATCCTCTTCGTTATCTTCTTCGAGCTCTTCAAGACGCCCTGGCGGTCGCGCTCAGTCGTCCCCGCCCAATCGCGACGTCCTGGCCGGCGGTAGCGCCTAGTCGTCCCCGCCCGTCGAGTAAATGCGGCCTGCGCTCGTCGCCCCGGGCATCCACAGGGTCATGAACTCCAGCAGCCCCAGGTAGCTCAGCACGCGCCCGTCGTCGTCCACGATCGGGATGCCGCGCAGGCCGTTTGAGTGCAGTATCAGGAACGCCTCTTCGGCGGAGTCTTCGAGGGAGACCGCGACCGGATCGGTCATCATCTCGCCGACGGTGTCATGGGTGGCCAGCAGGAACGACGCGTCCAGCATTCGCTCCAGGTCCATCAGGTCCTTGGTGTAGCCCTCCGGCAGGACGTCCGCCAGGATGTCGTCGATCAGCCGGCCGATCTCGAGAATGCCGACCAACCGATTCTCGGCGTCCACCACCGCCAGGGTGTTGATGTCGCGATACCGGCAGAACATGCGCACCGCGTCCACCGCCGGCGTCTCCGCCGTCACCGTCGTCGCCGCCCGCGTGCCCAGGTAGGCGCGGATTTCGGCCACTGTCGATTGCCGGGTGATCTCGAAGTCTGCCTGGCTCAAAGGGTTCGCCTTCTCAGCGGTTCGGGGCCCATCCCCAAGGTAGCACGATTACCCGCTCTTCGGGTCGCTCTCCCCTTCGTCAGGATCTTCTTCGGCGGCGTCTTCGGCGGTCGCCTCGGTCGCCGCGATCTCGTCAATCTCTTCCAGCGCCGCGTCATCCGGGTCGTCGAAGTCGTCGCCGCTCAGAATCACCAGCCCGCTCCCCTCCAGCTCCTCCAACTCCAGCGGGAGATCGGGCGGCTCGTATTCCGGGACCGTCGCCAGCAGGCCGGCGATCCTGTCGGCGAACTCGCCCGCCTCGGCCTCATAGCGGCTGAACGGGTCGCCCATCCGCAGCACGTCGCCGTTCACCACCACCGCCTCCCAATCGATCAGGTACGGCACCAGGTCGTAGGCGCCGATGGCCAGCAGGTCGCGCCAGCCGTCGATGTACTGGTAGACCAGGAACAGGCTCTCCTCCCAGACGGTCAGCTCGCCCAGTCCCTGGCGCAGCCGCCGCCACGGAATCTTGTCCGCCGCCCCGTGCTCGGCCAGCGCCCGCACGATAGTCGCCCGACCGAAGGCGCGCGTGCCCTTCGGCGGATCGAGCATCGCCTGCTTGATGTGCCCCTCGGCGACCTGCAGCACGATGTCCTCGCGCTCCTTCAGCGTCGTGTACAGGCTCACCCGCGGGTCGATGTGGTGGTACGCCTGGTCGACCTTGCGCAGGTCGGGATCGCTCCAGCCCTGCGGCGAGTCGTCGGCGAAGGCCTGCAGGCGCTCCAGCTTGGTGACCCAGTCCACCCGCCCGGACAGCGTCATCGGGTCGCCGGCCAGCCCGTCCAGCACCCGCTCCCACTCGGTCAGCGTCCAGATGGTGTCCGGGTCGCGGTCGGCGTAGCGCCGCTCGGCCTCCGCCAGGAACATCCGCTGCACCTCGATCGCCGAAATCTCCCCGTAGGTCGTGTCCTCCACCGACCAGGAGCCTTCCCAGTTGGCCGCGATCCGCCGCAGATCCCGCACCGTGTCCACCAGGTCCACCGGCGGCAGCCAGCCGTCGTCCAACAGTTGCACCGCCAGCGCCGTGGTGCCGATCTTGAGCGCCGTGGCGTACTCCGAGCGGTTGGCGTCGCCGGCGATCACGTGCAGGCGGCTGCGGTCGCCCAGCGGTTCGTCGCGCAGGTTGATGATCGGCCGCCCGCCGAAGCGCACCCGCCGGCTGACGTCGATATCCACGAACCCGCTGCGCTGTGCGATCGAGTACGCGGGTTCCTCCTTGACGCCCGGCACGCCGACCATGCCGGCGCCGGCGAAAAGCTGCCGCGTCACCAGGAACGGCATGAACCCGTACACCACCCGCGGGTCGTCCGGTTCGGCGCGCAGCGAGTAGTTCTCGTGGTAGCCGAAGGTGCTGCCGAAGTAGTCGGTGTTGTTCTTGACGAAGTAGATCTCGTCGCGGCGGTCCAGTTCGTCCAGCGCCGCCAGCAGGATCCGGTCGCCGGCCACCTCGTGAGCCACGATCGAGCCCAGCGTGCGGCACTCGGCGGTGGCGTATTCCAGGTGTCCGGAGTCGATATACAGCCGGCCGCCGTTGAACAGGAACCCGCCGTTCCCGGGCACCTCTCCCCACTCGCGCGGCGCCGGGTCGATCACCCCGTACTTCCCGGTGTCGAAGACCTGCTCCTTCACCATCGCCGCGGCCCGTGCGGCGTCCACGGCGCCCACGCAGCCGTATTCCACCTCGGTGCCGAAAAGCGCGTCCTGCATCGGTCCGGGCCCTGCGCCTCTACTCGCCGCCCGGCTGCGGGGTCGGGTCGGGGATTTCGCGAATGATCCGTCTCACCCGCTCATCCAGTTCGTCGTCTTCCTTCTTCTTGGGCTTGCTCGGCGTCTTTGACGGCTTCACCGGCGCGTCCGTTTCCAGCACCGGCGTCCCCCTGGCCGCGAAATCTTGCTCCATCATGCTCAATTCCTCCCGGACTCCAATCTGGCGACCGCTTCGGCGAGCGTCGCCGCTTCCGCGAAGACCTCCGCCAGCCGGTCGATCACATCCCCGGCCACCGCTTCCATTTTGACCTCAATTGTCCTGCCGTCCAGTTCCAGGGTCACGGAATCCCATTCCATGTTCTTCACGTGGCTCCCGAATCGGCGCAGGATCAATCCTCGCACCGTCCCCCGGGTTCCCGAAGGCGGATTGACCGCCGCCGCCGCCACCCGGTCGGTACCCACCAGAGTGCGCATCCGGCCGCTCTCCACCAGCGAGTCGTACAGGCTCATCCGCGGGTCCACCAGGTGATAGGCGAGATCGATCTTGCGGCGGCTGGCGAGGTCGAGTGCCTCTGCCCCGCCCAGGCTCTCCAGCAGGTTCCGCTTCGCCACCCAGTCCAGCCGGTCGCCGGCCGCCGCCGGCTCGCTCCGCAGCAGGTCCAACAACTCCCGCCACTGGCTCAACACCCAGCCCCGCTCCGCGCCTTCCACCCCCTGCGCCTCCAGCGTA
>CAYYTN010000215.1:3991-4694 GCA_964474495.1 uncultured Chloroflexota bacterium | reverse complement strand
GAACGATCCCAACGGCCTCATCCAGTGGCGGGGCCGCTATCACCTCTTCTACCAGCACAACCCGGCCGGCGCCTACTGGGGCGACATCCACTGGGGGCACGCCGTCAGCGACGACCTCCTACACTGGGAACACCTGCCCATCGCCATGGCGCCCGATCCCGACGGACCCGACGCCGGAGGCTGTTTCTCCGGCTGCGCGGTCGTCGACGACGGCGTGGTGAAGTTCGTCTACACCGGCGTCGACCCTCAGGTCTGCTGCCTGGCCACCGGCAGCCCCGACCTGCTCAACTGGACAAAACACCCGACCAACCCGGTCATCGCCGGGCCGCCCGAGGAACTCGGCGCGCCCGGTTTTCGCGATCACTCGGTCTGGCGCGAAGACGACCAATGGCACCAGGTCATCGGCTCGGGCATCGCCGGCCAGGGCGGCGCCGCATTGCACTATCGCTCGCCCGACCTCATCGATTGGGAGTATCTCGGCCCCCTCCTGGCCGGCGATCGCGCCGAATCCGGCGAGATGTGGGAATGCCCCGACTTCTTCCCGCTCGGCAACCGCCACGCGCTGGTCCTATCGGTGCTTCCGGAGAAGCGCGTCCACTACTTCAGCGGCCCCTACGACGACGGCCGGTTCACCCCCGACCGCTACGCGCGACTCGACCTCGGGGCCGAGTTTTACGCCCCCCAGACCATGGTCGACGACACC
>CAYYTN010000215.1:0-3946 GCA_964474495.1 uncultured Chloroflexota bacterium | reverse complement strand
TGATGTGGGGCTGGCTGCGCGAGGCCGCCCGGTCGACGCGCAGATCGCCGCCGGCTGGTCCGGCGCGATGGCCGTGCCCCGGGTCCTCGAAATGACCGCCGACGGCCGGCTCACCGCCCAACCGGTCCCCGAGATCGACGCCCTGCGCGGCCGGCGCGAACACTTCGAAGACCTGGCCCTCTCCCCGGACGAGGACCTGCGCCTGCCGGCCGTCGAAGGCGATTCGCTGGACCTGCGCCTGGAGATCGACCCGGGCCAGGCCACCGAAGTCGGCCTGCGGGTGCGCTGCTCGCCCGACGGCTCCGAGCAGACCACCATCGCCTACACCGTCGATGGCGGCCAGATGACCATCGACCGCCGTCGTTCCAGCCTCGACGCCACCGTCGAGCGCGACCTGGAAAGTGGCTCCACCGGCCTCCCTGGCGGCGCCCGCCTGGTCCTGCGCGTCCTGCTCGACCGCTCCGTCCTCGAGATCTTCCCCGAAGGCGGCGCCCCGGCCGCCACCCGGATCTATCCGACCCGCGCCGACAGCCTGGGCATCAGCTTCTTCGCCCGCGGCGCCCCGGCCCGCCTCACCCGCCTGGACTGCTGGCGGATGGACTCGGCCACCGGGAGTCATTGACCCCGGATTGACGCGGGGACGGGCCGATTTGACGCGCTGTTGGCACGGCCGATCCAGAATCAATCAACAACAGAGTTCCCCGTCCGGTTGTAGAAGAACGGACGGGACACGGACGAGCAGATAGTCAGGTGGTCCCGCGATGCCGTCACTGAGCCCCAGCCTCCAGGAAGAACTCAAAGCCACCTTCGGCGACCGGGTCAGCTTCGACCGCATCGAACGCAAGCTCTACAGCCACGACATCGCCGCGGTGCCGCCGCTCGCCAAACCGCTGCTCGGCGGCAAGCTCGCCGGCGCCGTCGCCCAGCCGGCCACCGAGGAAGAGCTGGTCTACCTGGCCCACTGGGCGCAGCGGGCCGGCGTCCCGCTAACCCCGCGCGGCAAGGCATCCTCCGGCTACGGTGGGGCCGTGCCCTACAAGGGCGGCGTGGTCGTCGACTTCGGTCGCCTGAAGCGCGTCCTCGGCATCAACGCCGACGCCGGCACCGCCACCGTCGAGTCCGGCATCAACTGGGAATCGCTCGAGGCCGCCCTCGCCAGGGAAGGCCTGTGCGCCCGCCAGTACCCCACCAGCGCCCCCGGCTCCACCATCGGCGGCTGGGTCGCCCAGGGCGGCGCCGGCATCGGCAGCTACGAATTCGGCTGGTTCCGCGACGCGCTGGCCGGCCTCCGCATCGTCACCCCGGAGGGCGAAATCCGTGAGTTCGCCGGCGACGACATCGACCTGGCCTACGCCGCCGAAGGCATCACCGGCTTCGTCAGCCAGGTCACGCTGCGCGTACAGCCGGCGATGGATCTGCGGGTCGTTTCCATCGCCTACGCCGACTCCGCCCAGCTCACCGGAGCGATGGCCGAACTGGTCGATCACCAGCTACCCGTCTGGTCGGTCACCTTCATCAACCCCACCATGGCCCGATTCAAGAACGAGGCCCCCGAATTCCACTGGCACTACGAGCCCCCGGCGCGCCGCCTGGTGCTCCCCGACGCCTACATCGTCACCCTGGCCTACCGCTCCGCCGACCAGGCGATCATCGACGAGCACCTCCCCCATCTGCTGGCCGGCAACGGCGGCACGCAGCTCCCCGACGAGGTCGCCCGCCACGAATGGGAAAACCGCTTCAAGCTGATGACCATCAAGCGCCTCGGCCCGTCCCTGGTGCCGGCCGAAGTCGTGGTCCCCCTGGACCGGCTTGGCGAAGCGATCGACCGTATCGGCCGGCTCGTCGAGCAGCCGATCGTCAAAGAGGGCATCGTCATCCGCTCCGGCCGCGACGGCAAACCCGAGGCCGTCATCCTGGGGTTCATCCCCACCGACCAGCGGAAGTTCGCCTACAACTTCGCCTTCGGCCTCGCCCTCACCATCATCCGCATCGCCCGCGAGCTCGGCGGCCGCGCCTACAGCACCGGCCTCTACTTCGGCTCCCAGGCCGAGGAGGTCATGGGCGCCGCTCCCCTGGCCGCCATCAAGTCCTTCAAGGCCGCCCACGACCCCGACAGCATCTTCAACCCCGGCAAGGTGGTAAACGGCCGCCTGGCCGGCCTATTCATGAGCGCCGCCAGCCGCTTCGAACCCCTGGTGCGTCGCTTCGGCAACGCCGTCACCCTGGATGTCGGCGAGCGCATCCCCACCGCCCCGGTCCGCGACATCCCCGCCGACATCGCCTGGTACGCCTACGCCTGCTCGCAGTGCGGCTATTGCGTCGACTCCTGCGACCAGTTCTACGGCCGCGGCTGGGAAAGCCAGAGCCCGCGCGGCAAGTGGTTCTGGCTGCGCGAATACATGGAGGGCCGCGAAAACTGGTCCCAGAAGATGGTCGACAGCTTCATGGCCTGCACCACCTGCGAGATTTGCGACGCCCGCTGCTCCGCCGCCCTGCCCATCGAGACTTCCTGGATGAAACTCCGCGGCCAGCTCATACACGAAGAGAAACGCATGACCATCCCGCCCTTCGAGGTCATGAGCGCCGCCCTCCAGGACCAGGGCAACATCTGGGCCGGCTACCGCGAAAACCGCGCCGATTGGTTCCCCGAAGACCTGGTGGCAAAGCACGGTCCCGACCAGCGCGCCCCCAATGTCTACTTCGCCGGCTGCACCGCCAGCTACGTCGAGAACGACATCGGCATGGCTACCGTCCGCGTCCTCGACGAGGCCGGGGTCGACTTCTCCTACCTCGGCGAGCGCGAGCTCTGCTGCGCCACCCCCATGCTCGTCGCCGGCAAGTGGGATCAGTTCGTCGAAGTCATGAAGGAGAACATCGCCAACGTCAAGGCCGCCGGCGCCGACACCGTCATCTCCTCCTGCCCCGCCTGCGACATGATGTGGCGCCACACCTACCCGCAGTGGGCTGAGAAGCTGGGCCTCGAATACGACATCAAGGCCCGCCACTACAGCGAGATCGTCGCCGAACGGATCGAGAGCGGCCAGTTCACCTTCCCCGAAAACGGCAACCAGTCCGAGAAGGTCACCTGGCACGATTCCTGCCACATCGGCCGCGTCTCCGGCATCTACGAAGCTCCCCGGCAGATGGCCGCCGCCGTCCCCGGCGCGGAACTCGTCGAGATGGCCCACAACCGCGAAGACGCCCTCTGCTGTGGCTCGGTCCTGACCCTCATCAGCGACCCGCTCGCCGCCCACGACATCGGCGACGAGAAACTCATCGAAGCCGAGGCCGTCGGCGCCGAGAAGATCCTGGCCCTATGCCCCTGCTGCGAGTTTCAGCTCCGCGTCTCCGTGCAGAAGAAGGGCAAGGAAGATCGACTCGAGGTCGTCGACCTGGCGCGCTACGCCGCCGAGGCCCTGGGCTACCCGATGCCCGACCCCAACCCCGAAGTCCGCGCTCAGTGGGCGGTCTTCGAGGCGATGATCGCGGTCATGACCCCGGCCGGATTCGCCGCCATCATGGAAGAGATGTTCCCCGAACTGATCGACGCCATGCCCCTCGGCATGGGCCCCATGATGAAGTTCATGGGCCGGGCCAAGCTGGCGAAGTTCATGAAACCCATGTTCCCCTTCCTCTTCCCCCGCCTCCTGCCGGGCATGATGCCGAAGGTGATGGACCGCATGCTCGAACTCGTCGGTGAACGAATCCCGATGCCCGACTACCTGGCCGAGCAGATGCCCGACATCATGCCCCGCGTCATGGACAACCTGATGCCGCATATGCTCCCCGACGTCATCCCGCTCATCGCCGGCCCGATGATCGACCACCTCGAAGGCCGCGCCAGCGTTTGAGCCACATCGTCACCCACGCCCTCGACTTGATCATTCGCGAATGCCGGGGGGCGGCTAGTTGCATCCTGGTCCATCCCCAGGCTGCCCGGCCTATT
>CAYYTN010000214.1:3848-4743 GCA_964474495.1 uncultured Chloroflexota bacterium | reverse complement strand
ACGACCTGGTCCGCGCCGAGACCGTCGCCATGCCCATCGCCGCGCTGGTTTTGCTGCTGGCCTTCGGTACCCTCGTCGCCGCCGCCTTGCCGCTGGTCCAGGCCGGTATGGCCGTCATCCTGGCCATGGCTATCATGCTGCCCATCGCCCTGGCCACCGACGTCTCCCTGTTCGCCCTCAATTCCACGACCCTGCTCGGGCTCGGCGTATCCATCGACTATTCCCTCTTTATCGTCAGCCGCTTCCGCGAAGAGATCGAACGCCGTCCCGTTGACGAAGCCGTCGCCACCACCGTCGGCACCGCCGGCCAGGCCGTCGCCTTTTCCGGCATGGCCGTTGTCATCGGGCTCTCCGCCCTGCTGTTGCTGCCCTTCGGCAGCCTGCGTTCCATCGGCCTCGGCGGGTTCACCGTCGTCACCATCGCCGCCGTGTTGAACGTCACCTTCCTGCCGGCCGTCCTCGGAATGCTGGGACCGCGCATCAACGCCATCCGCATCATCCCGAGGATGCGCATGAGCGGCGCCTTCTGGGCCGGGCTCTCCCGGCTGGTCATGCGCCGCGCCATCCCCACCTTCCTCCTCGTCATCGCCTTCCTGCTCTTCCTCGGCAGCCCCTTTTCCCAAATCCGCTTCGGCGTGCCCGACGCCAGCATCCTGCCGGAGACCGCCCCGTCGCGATCCGGAGTCGAGCTCATCCAGCGCGATTTCGGCTCCGCCACCTCCCCACCCATCATCGTCCTCATCACCGACGAGCGCGGCATCCTGCGCCCCGCCAACGCCTTCGCCCTCGCCGCCTTCGCCGGGTTCATGGAGCAATACGCCGACATCCTCACCCCCATCGGCTTCGAAGCCGGCATCGACGATACCGCCCTGGCGTCGCTATTCCTGACCCCCTA
>CAYYTN010000214.1:2984-3837 GCA_964474495.1 uncultured Chloroflexota bacterium | reverse complement strand
CGACGAACTGTCGCCCGAAGTCGCCGCCACCATCGCCCCCTTCGTCTCCCGCAACTCCTTATCACTGCGCCTCGGCAGCACCCTCGACAACAACGACGACCGCCTGCGCGACGCCGTGATCGCGATCCGCGGCTACGAGTTCCCGGACCACCTGCAGGTGGATGTCGGCGGCGGCGCCGCCAGCTTCCTGGATTTCGTCGAAACCCTCTACGCCGCCGTCCCCTTCGCCATCGGCGCCGTCATCGTAGTTACCTATCTAATCCTGGTGCTGCTGCTGGGCTCGGTGATTCTCCCCATCAAAGCCGTCATCATGACCGCGCTCAGCATCTCCGCCTCCTTCGGCGCCCTGGTCTTCGTCTTCCAGTGGGGCAATCTGTCCAACTTCTTCGACTTCACCCCATCCGGTTTCGTCGATGCCACCATGCCGATCATCATCTTCAGCGTCCTCTTCGGACTGAGCATGGACTACGAGATCTTCCTCTTGAGCCGGATTCGCGAGGAGTACGAGGCCGGCGGCGACAACACCGAGGCCGTCGCCCGTGGCCTGGCCCGCACCGGCGGCATCATCACCAGCATCGCCGCCATCATGGTCGTCATCGCCGGGTCCTTCACCCTGGCCGGCATCGTCTCGGTGAAGGCGCTCGGACTCGGCATCGCCCTGGCCGTCGGACTCGCCGCCACCATCGTCCGCGGGCTGCTGGTGCCCGCCACCATGCGCCTGCTCGGCAAATGGAACTGGTGGGCGCCGGCCCCGCTGGCCCGCTGGCTCAATTCCGGCCTTCGCCCCGGCGCCCACTAGACACACCCCCGCCGAGTAGTACCCAGAACCGACGGCCACCGCACCGGCGCTTAT
>CAYYTN010000214.1:0-2974 GCA_964474495.1 uncultured Chloroflexota bacterium | reverse complement strand
CTCTCCTCATCTCACTCCGCCACCAACCGCAGCGCACAGCACTCCGACCACACGCGTCTTCACGAATCGGCCTTCGCCCAATTCAACCGGCCCCGACCAACCGGAGAGTTCAGCACCTCAACCGCACCAGCCTTCACGAGCCTGCCCTCACAGACCGGCCTTCGCCCCTCTCAGCCGTCCGCCGACCAGCCGCAGGGCAGAGTACTTCATCCGTACTCAGCCCGACATTCCGGCACCCGTCCCCAATAGCCAGGCCGCGTATCGACCGCCCGCGGCCGGGCGTCGGGAGCTCCAAATGCCACCGCGCGGGCCGACAGTTCCGCGGCTTCCGGTACCGGTCTCGCGCAGATTCCCGCCACCTCCGACCGTGCCTGCGAATTCGGATCGGCCTCCGCAGTCGCCGGTCCGCGGGAAGCGGGACCGCCGGGTTTGCACAACCGTCAAAGCCCACACAGCGCCGCGCGGCCGGATCAGGGTCCGGCGCTCCGTCGCGATGCGGTGGTCTGACACCGCCCTCCCGAGCAACGGGTCCGAACCGGGCAGACCGAGCCAACCGAGCGATCCGGGTGCCCCGACGGAGTCCGACCGTTCACCGAACCCCGCGACCCAATCGGACGGGGCGCCATTCTCCGGTGCTGGACCGAGCGCCTGGCCGGCAGTCCCGACCATCGTGGAGCACCGGATTCGAGCCCATCGGTATCAAGGATCAGCCCGCGGAGTCGTCATTGGCCCGGAAGGATTCACCGACCAACGCGCCCCGGCGCCACCCGCGCCCGCGGTTTTGGCCACCCCACTCAGAAGCGACTCGGCAGGCTCTCGCCCGTCTGCATGACTCGGCCGATTAGCAGGACCAGCCCCGGAAACATTGCCGGAATGGCCGATTCCTCTGGTGAGAGTGCGCCGGCAGCGGCCGTCTCTTCCCGACCTGTACGCCCGATCGGCAAGGCGCGCCCGGTCTGGCGGCAGATGCAGGGCATTCCCAGCCGCCGGGAAGACGGGGCAAGTCCAGGACACGCCCGGCAGTCCGGGTCCTGCGAGAACAAACGCCGTAGCCAGCATGGCGGATCGATACCCGGCCCCACCATCCCGAAGAACGGGTTCACGCCCGGTGGGCGACTGGTAGAAACCTGCCGGCAAACGCTGCCTCCTCCCAAACCTGTACCGCCCCGGCAGTGCGCGCCGCGCAGCGCGACACGCAGCGCTTCAAACGTCCCCCACCCCGCCGGGATACCCGCCCGGCGCCGGGACGGTCCCCCGGTCAGTCACCCCCGTGGAGTCGCCACTGAACCGCCCCATCCATCGACCCGGCGCTCCGCACCCCAGAGTCCCGGTGGCGTCCCCTTTGCCCGGGTCAATCGCGGCCCGGAAGTGCCGCTGCGCCCGTCCCTCTCGCCCATTTCAGACTCTACGCACCCCATTGCTCATCCTATCTTAGAGCCATTATCGGAGCCTCTTCATCTATTCTTTTTCTTCTACTAGAAGCTCTCTCTATGCTTACTCCGTTCTATAGTACCTCTACCTCGTCTGGCACTCTGTTTCTATAGTTCATCATCCGCCGGCCTTCTTGATTTCCAGCCACATTCGATATGACCACCGCGTACCGCGCTCCCAGCCCCGCAGACCTCTGGAGACCCATCTTCGGAGGCGGCCGCCGGGCACCACAGTCCGGGTTCAGGCAAAATGGCATGTCGGCGGTTTCTGCCGCCCCGTCCCTACCCGGCGCCAGGCATGCCCACCACGATTCAACCTCCAACCTTCACCCCGGCGGTCACCGCGCCCTGGCCGACCGACACCGCCAGGGCGGTGGAGTGCCAGAAACGACTGGCGGGGCTCGTCAGGGAGACTGCCCTGCCATCCCCGCCGGAACTGATCGGTGGAGTCGACCTACACCTGCGGAGAGGGTCCCCGATCGGAATCGCGGTGCTGGCGGTCGTGGCCACCGCGGACCTCGCCGTGGTTGAGCTCGTAGAGGCCGAGACCCGGGTCACCTTCCCCTATGTCCCCGGCCTGCTGTCGTTTCGAGAGCTCGGACCGGTCATCGCGGCCTTCGCGAAGCTCCATACCTTCCCTGATGTGTTGCTCATCGATGGCCACGGCCGCGCCCATCCGCGGAGGTTCGGGCTGGCATGCCACGCCGGCCTCGAGCTGGATGTCCCCACAGTCGGTTGCGCCAAGTCACGCCTCACCGGCGAGTATGACGATCCTGGAGAGGAACCGGGGGACTCATCTGAACTGACGCTTGGAGGCGACGCCGTAGGCAGCGTGCTGCGCACGCGCCGTGGCAGCCGTCCGCTGTTCGTCTCCATCGGCCACCGCATCGATCTCGCCGGCGCCCTGCTGACCGTTCGGACCTGCCTCGACGGCCACCGCCTGCCGGTTCCGCTGCGAACCGCCCACCTACACGCCCGTCACCTCGCCGCAAACTGAGATGAGACGCCTCCAATCGACCGGCCATACCATCGCCAACAACATCACTCGGGCCTCTCCAACATTGGAGGCTCCGCCCCCTTCTTCCTCATTCGGACCCTACGGCAGGGCCCGTTCTCTATTCTCCCATCTCTTTCATGTCTTTTGATAATAGTCACGTGTACGACTCAATTCCGGATCTTTACGACTTCGAGTACCCCGAATGCAGCGGACCGGAGCTCGATTTCTGGGATCTGATGGTGACGCAGGCCGGTGGCCCGGCCCTGGAACTGGCCGTCGGAACCGGCCGGATCGCCATCCCGCTGGCGCGACTCGGTCACGAGGTCTGGGGGCTCGACACGTCCGAGCCGATGCTGGACCGGGCGGCCGACAAGATTCGGCAGCTGCCGGCGGCGGTCCGCGGTCGACTGCATCTCCACGCGCAGTCGATGTCGGACTTCCAATTCCCTACCCAATTCGGCCTGGTCTACGCGCCCTTCAATTCCTTCCTGCTACAGGATCCCGACCACGCCGCGCCGGCCTGCCTGGCCTGCGTCCAGGATCATCT
>CAYYTN010000213.1:0-4764 GCA_964474495.1 uncultured Chloroflexota bacterium | reverse complement strand
TTGTAGACCGGGGTGCCATCGGAGCGGCCGACGATGAAGTCGCCCCAGAGCCCGGCATCTTCTTCAAGCGGGCCCAGGATCATGTCCTCAAAGGTCACCTGGCGCGGCTCGACCCGGAAGCGGATCGCCGCCTCATCGCCGGCCGCCAGCCGCGAATCGACTTCGGCCACGTCCAGGTCGCGGCACTTGCCGGAGTACTTCGGCGCCCGGTCCTCCTTCTGGGCCAGCTTGCGGTCCTCGGCCAATTCCTCGCGGGTGCAGAAGCAGCGGTAGGTGTGCCCGGCGGCGGTCAGCTTCGCCAGCCATTCCTTGTGCGTTTCCAGGCGCTCGCTCTGCCGGTATGGGCCATGCTCGCCGCCGGCGTTGGGGCCCTCGTCCCAGTCCAGCCCCAGCCAGCCGAGGCCGTCCAGCACCGCCTGCTCGAACTCCGGCGTGCTGCGCTCGCGCGAGGTGTCCTCGATCCGCAGCACGAACGTGCCGCCGCTCTGCCGGGCCAGCAGGTAGTTGTACAGCGCCGTGCGCGCGTTGCCGATGTGGATGCTGCCCGTCGGACTGGGCGCCATGCGGAATCTTCGCTTCTCGGTCAAGAGCACGCTCCCGTGCGATTCGGCCGGCCGATCGCCGCCGGGCTATCTTCCCCGCAGTTTACGGGCTGCGGCGGCCCGACGGTCAATCCCGCCGCGGGTCAGCCGGTCGGGAACCCCGCAACCTTGACCGTCCGATGCGTCCGCGCCGACTCGTACGCCGCCTCGATGCAGGCCACCCCACGCCAGCCGTCGATAGCGGTCACCGCCGGCGCCCGCCCGGCCAGCACCGCTTCGGCGAATTCCTTCATCAGTAGCTCGTTCATGCTGTCGCCGAACTGCACCTTCTTCACCCCCGCCCCCGCCCCACCCTCCAGCGTCCGCGTCAGGTACTGCCCGGTCAGGTCGAACTCCAGCGCGCCTTCCGTGCCGAGGATGCGCAACGAAACGTCGCCCCAGTTCGTTGATCTGAGCGGCCGGTCCCAGCTCGGATCGCAGCTCCCGACCATCCCACCCTCGAACGTCGTCACCAGCATCGCCACGTCGTCCACCCGCAGTTCCGGCCGCGCCAGCGTACCCGCCTCGGCATAGATCTCCGCCACCTCGCGCCCACCGATCCAGCGCATCAGGTCGATCCCGTGCACGATGTGATCCATGATCGTCCCGCCGCCCGACTGCTCCGGGTCCACGAACCAGCCCTCCGGCGTCTTCTGCAGGTGATTGGTCGCATGCATCGCCAGGATCTTCCCGATCTGCCCGGCATCCACCCGGCGCTTCGCGTCCACCGCCCGCGGGTCGAACCGGCATGGGTACGCCGGGGCGAGGTGCAGGCCGGTGGCCGCCGCCAGTTCCAGCAGCGCCGTCGCGTCGGCCAGATTGGTGGCGATCGGCTTCTCCAGCAGCACGTGCTTGCCGGCGCGCAGCGCCGCCCCGGCCTGCTCCCGGTGATGGACGTTCGCCGAGCAGATCGTCACCGCGTCGACGTCGTCGCGGGCCAGCAGGTCCTTCGGACTTTCGAGCAGCGGCGTGCCCTCGGGAAGCGACCTTTGCGCCGCCGCGCGCTGCTCCGCCACCGGCTCGGCGGCCGCCACCAGGTCCACCATCGGCAGGTCCCGCGCCGCTCGCACCCAGCCGAACTGGTGCGGGTGATCGAAGCTGATCGCCCCGAGCTGTAGCTTCTTCAAACTTCCACCGCCTCGGGCTGGCCGGCCACCCCCCACGCCGCCGCCGCCAGTGCCAGCAGCATCCCGCTGTCTGACTTTGGCTCCGCGAGCAACCGGCCGAGCATCCGCTGCAGGGGCGGCTCCACGTAGGCCTCCGCCAGCACCTCCAGCCGCTCGCCGAAGAACCGATTCGGCGCCGTCAGCGAGTCGTACTCCAGCATCCCGTTTTCGGAGGTCACCTCGATCAGGGTCTGCCTGGCCGCCGGCGGGTAGGCGTTGCTCGCTTCGGCATAGCCGATCGCGCCGCTCCCAAAGCGCACCACGCTCAGCGCCTGTTCCACCGACTCGCCCGGCAAAGCCGTCCGCTGGCGGAACACCCGGGCCACCGCCCCGCCCAGCGCCACCAGGGCATCCAGCGCCCACCACTCCAGCTCCGCCCGGCTCACGGCCGGGGACGCCAGCCGGACCACCCGGATCGCCGCGAGCGGGCCCATCTCGCCGGCGTCCAACTCCGTCCGCAGCGCTTCGATCCGCCGGTCCCAACGCCCCGGCCGGACTACGACCAGCCGCTCCTCGTGCTCCGTGTGTAGGGAAAGCAGTTCCGGCGCCCACTCCAGCAATGGCGCGTGGACCACCGCCGTCTCTCCTTCGGTCAGCGCCGCAGCCACCTCCGCCAGGTCATCCGCGTCGCCACCGAAGACATCCAGCAGATCGGCTCCCGACGACACCGGTTCAAACCCGGGCAACTCCCGGTAGGCCGCCTCTCGCTCCGCGCGCCGCCCGTCCCCCCGCAGCCGCACCCGCCTCACGCCAACCCGACTCCGTCCGGCGCCTCCAACAGTCCCTTTTGCAGCGCCAGCGGCAGCGCGAACGGCAGCCCGCCGTGCTCGAACTCGCCGGACAGCACCTTCGCCAGCGCCTCCGCCAGCGGCAGCCAGCGCACCGCGATCAACTCTGTCTCGTCCGGCTCGGCCACCCCCTCGGTCAGGTCCCGGGCCAGGAAGAATTCGAATCGCAACGCGGTCAGCGCCGGCACCGGGTAGATGCCGCCGATCGGCTCCAGCGAGCCGGCCGACCAGCCGGTTTCCTCGCGCAACTCTCGCTCCGCCGCCTCCGCCGGGTCCTCCCCTCGGTCCGCGGAGCCCATCGGAATATCGGTAACCACCCGCCCGATCGGGTGGCGGTACTCGTCGATCAGCAGGAGGCGCCCGTCGCCGCCAACCGCCAGGATTCCCACCGCCGTCGAGCGGATGCCCAGGTAGGTGTACAGGTGCTCGCGCCCGTCGTGGTCGGCGGACAGCAGGTCCTCGATCACCGGGAACCGCCCGCGCCAGGCCACTTTTGATTTCTTCACCGACCAGCCGATATCCATGGGGCATTGTGGCCGACTGCCCGGCCCGGCGCCATCCCGGGGGCCACGCCCCCTGTCCTTCTGCGGGCAACCTGCCAGCCGCGCTACGGGCAACCTGCTCACCGCACAGCGGCTTTCGTTTTGCGCGCTTCGATCGCGACGGCGGCCGCTGCCGCGCCGCTCCCGCCGGCCGGCTACCGCGCCGGCGCTTCCACCAGGTGGAACAGCAGGTTCGGATCGGCCCGCAACCCGCTCAGGATCTCCTCCAGGGCGTTGGCCCGCGCCTGCGGGTGCAGCCCCGGCGCCACCCCGACCCAGCGCCGCGCGCCGCGTCGCACCAGCATCGCCACGACCGGCGGATCGAAGGGGTACTCGCGCACAACGACCCGAAACTGGCGCAGCCCGGTGGTCAGGCCGGCCACCCGTGTGGCGGCCCGCAGTGCCGCCCCGGCCGCCTCCGGCGCAGCCCCCGGCTGCCCTAATTGGTCCGGCCGCGACCCGCATTTGTCCCCGGCCAGGTCCGCTCCACCGTCCATCAAGCGCTGCCTCCCGGCGTCAGCTCCCGGCCGCGGCCCGCGGCGATCGAAGCGACCATCTAGCCCGGTCTCGCCGCGCGCGCGAAGGCCCGAATCCGCGCCTTCGCGTCCTCGGTCAAACGGTCGTCCGATTGCACGAAGTACTCCAGGTAGAAATCGAAGACCAGCGCGTCGAAGGCCTCGGCGGTCATCCCGCAGCCGTCGCAAAGAATCGCCCGCAGGTTCGGCTCGGAGGGCAGCAGCCGGCCGTGCTCCAGGTCGCAGATCACCGACACCGAGGTGCCGGCCTGCCGCGCCACCTCGGCCACGGTCCGGCCGCCCCGAATCGTCTTCGCCGAGGCCCCCATGATTTCCGCGCCACGCCGCGCCGGCAGCATGCGCCGGCGGCCGGCTTTCGTCTTCGCCATCAAACGCCTGTCCTTGCGGCCGATCGCTCGCGATTCATGTACGCTGGTTTACGAATGCGTGATTCTACGTAGATTCTCACCCTCCCAACTGGCTTATGTTGCATTAGTCTGCGAAGTCAAGCCGCCCGCTTTGTACGTGCTTCCACGATGTCACCATCGTGTAAAATCGCTCCGTCCCTTGGGGTATGGTCTAGTGGTAGGACGCTTGGTTCTGGCCCAAGTAGCGAGGGTTCGAATCCTTCTACCCCAGCCGATTTCACCGCCTTCATCCGCAGCCTTAGTATCCGTATCGACACGCCCGCTCCCTGGGCAGGTAAGCCGCCCGTGAAACCCGATCCAATCCAGGTCCGCAGCCACGGCGCCGCCGGGCCGACCGTCGTCCTGCTGCACGGCGGACCCGGCGCGCCCGGTTCGGTATCCGACCTGGCCACCGATCTCGCCTCCGATTTCCGGGTCCTGGAACCGCTCCAGCGCCGCGCCGGGTCCATCCCCCTGACCGTGGCGCAGCACGTCGCCGACCTGGCCGCCGTGACCCCCGAACCGGCCACCGTGGTCGGCCATTCTTGGGGCGCGATGCTGGTCCTTTCCTTCGCCGCCCGGCATCCCGATCGCGTCCAATCGCTGGTGCTGATCGGCTGCGGGACCTACGACCCGGAGACCCGCGCCGCCTTTCAGCAGGCCGTCGATAGCCACCTCACCGCCGCCGACCGCGCCCGCCTGCAAGACATCGACCGCCGGCTCGAATCCGAAACCGACCCGGCCGCCCGCGACCGGCTCTTCGCC
>CAYYTN010000212.1:0-4847 GCA_964474495.1 uncultured Chloroflexota bacterium | reverse complement strand
GGTCCCAAGGGTTGGGCTGTTCGCCCATTAAAGCGGTACGCGAGCTGGGTTCAGAACGTCGTGAGACAGTTCGGTCTCTATCCGTCGTGGGCGTAAGAGATTTGAGGGAAGCTGACCGATAGTACGAGAGGAACCGGTCGGACGAACCTCTAGTGCACGAGTCGTTCCGCCAGGGGCGCAGCTCGGTAGCTATGTTCGGCAGGGATAACCGCTGAAAGCATCTAAGTGGGAAGCCCCACCCAAGATCAGATCTCTCACAGCGTAAGCTGGTAAGACCCCAGAAAGACTATCTGGTTGATAGGCCGTAGGTGTAAGGCTAGTAATAGCTTCAGCCGAGCGGTACTAACGGTCGAGGGCTTGTTATCGCCTCGGATCGGCAAAACTGCAGTTCTGTTCATTCACTACCCGTGAGCCCCCAGGCTCACCTCAATTAGTTAAGACTCTCCCCGGTGGCACAGCGGAGGGGACCCACCCGTTCCCATCCCGAACACGGAAGTTAAGCCCTCCAGCGCCGACAATACTGCCCGGTTTCTGGTCGGGAAGATAGGTCGCCGCCGGGGAGGTTTTATTCTTTCCCCACCTTTCCCCATACTCACTCACAGAGCCCCTCACGAGGGGCTCCTTTTCTTATCCTGCTCCCGTGATCGCCAGGCCATCAGCCCGGTATCCCACCCCCGCCGACAGAACTCGACGACACCTCCCTTCGAGGCCTTTACTCAAGAAGTAAAGAATCGTACAATAGATGCTTGAAGTAGCTACCTCCTTCCGAAAGGGCCCCCCAACATCACTCCTCCGGCCAAAAAGCCGCCCGACGACCCGGAACCCTACCCTTACGAAGATCTCGAACCCACCGCTGGCGAGGTGGCCGCCGAGCGCCTCGCCCGGTTCCAACGAAGGGCAGCGCGGGGCCAAGAGCTGATTCGCGGCACCAACGCCGTCCAGCGCCAGCCCTCAAACAAGAGCCGCGTCTCCTCCAAAGGCCAGGTCACAATCCCCAAGCACGTCCGCGATAGCCTCGGCCTCACTCCCGGCACCGAAGTCGAATTCGAGCTCGAAGACGGCGCCGCCCGCCTCAAGCGCCGCATCCACACCGAAGCCGGCGTGCTGCAATGGGTGGGCCACTTCCAAAAGATCGGCACCGCGCCCGCCGAAACCGACTCCCTCGATCTCGTCGCCCGCCTGCGCGGTCGGCCCGGGTGAACACCGCAGTCGACTCCAACATCCTCTTCGACTTGCTACTCCCCAATCCCGAATTCGTCGCCACCTCCGGCGCCGCGCTCGAGGCCGCCCGCCAGGCCGGCCCCCTGCTGATCTGCGACGTAGTCGTCGCCGAGGTCCGCCCTTTCTTTGCCGACGACGCCACCTTCCAGGCCTTCCTCGGCGCCGCCGACCTCCAGTTCAGCCCGGTATCGCTGGACGTCGCGATCCGCGCCGGCCGCATCTGGGGCGAACGCACCGCCCGCGGATCGCGATCCGCCCGTGCCGTCGCCGACTACCTCGTCGCCGCCCACGCGCAGGTCCAGGCCGGCCGCCTCCTCACGCGCGACGCCGACTTCCAAAGTCTCGGACTCGACGGCCTGCTCGTAGTCGTCCCCGGCGCCTGATCCGCGGCCAGTACGCCTGCCCTCGCCCACCAACCGAGAATACTGACCTCCCCTACCCCGCCTCCCCCCGCCACCGCGCCAGCGCATCCCGCAGCGCGTCCCTTGACGTATCGAAGCTCTCGCTGAAATAGCCGCCCAGGCTGTACTCCCAGGCGCCGTCCGGGGTCACGTAGAGGCCCAGTTCCAGGTTCACCAGCCGGGTCAATTCCCAATCGCGGGCCCGCCGGCCGAACGCCTTACCCTCATCCCGCGCCGCTCCCACCAGCGCCTCGATCTGATCCCGCAGCAATGACAGCAACGGTTCGACCGCCGTGGGATCGATCTTCAGCGCGCTGAAGCCCCCTTCCACCGTCGTCACGATCTCCCGGCCCCGCCGCTGAACCTCGGAAATCCCCGTGTCATTGCTCATCGCCGGACTCCATTTCAACTCCCGCTTCTTCACCATACCGGGCGACTCGGCTAACCTGTGTATCCCACTTGATAAAGGAGCTCTCAATGCCCGCCGATCCGGTCGTATTCCGCACCACCGCCAACGTCATCTTCGGTCCGGGATCGCTGGAGGCGCTGCCCGACCAGGTCGGCTTCCTCGGTGGCCACAAGGCGTTCATCGTCACCGACCCCGGCATCGCCCAGGCGGGCATCCTGGATCGCGTCGAAGGCCTCCTCGGCGGCGCCGGCGTCGAGTTCGCCGCCTACACCGAAGTCGAGCCCGAGCCCCCCACCACTTCCATCGACCGCTGCGCGCAGGCCATCCGCGACGCCGGCGCCGACCTCGTCATCGGCCTCGGTGGCGGCAGCGCCATGGACACCTCGCAAATCGCCTCCTGCGCCGTCGCCAACGACCTCAAGACCGACGCCATGATCGGCGTCGAGCAGGTCCCCGGCCCGGGCTTGCCCATGATCTCCATCGCCACCACCGCCGGCACCGCCAGCGAAGTCACCGGCAACGCCGTCACCGTGCTCGCCGATCGCTCCAACAAGATGGCCGTCGTCAGTCCCTACATCTACCCCAACGTCGCCATCGTCGACGCCGAGCTCACCTACAGCGTTCCCCCGCTCAGCACCGCCGCCACCGGCATCGACGCCTTCTGCCACGCCGCCGAGTCCTACATCTCCGTCAAGGCCACCCCGCACACCCAGATGTACGCCACCCAGGCGCTTGACATAATTCTTGGCGCCCTGCCCCGCCTCGCCATCGACGGCGGCGACACCGCGGCTCGCGACGGCATGGCCCGCGGCTCGTTGTTCGCCGGCTACACCCTGGCCAACGCCGGCACCGTCATGGTCCACGCCATGGCCCACGTCCTCGGTGCCCGCGCCCGCATCCCCCACGGCATCGCCAACGCCCTCTGTCTGCTGCCGGCGATGCGTTTCTACGTCCAGCGCGCCCCCGAAAAGATCGCCGCCCTGGCCGATCCGTTGCTGGTGGCCGACAGCGTCACCGGCGGTCCCGCCCGCGCCGCCGCCGCGCTGGACATCATGGAAACCCTCATCGGCGGACTGGGCTTCGAACTCGACCTGCGGTCCTACGGCGTCAAGCGCGAAGACCTGCGCGACATGGCCGAGGTCACCGCCGCCACCAAGCGCCTAATGCAGCAGAGCCCCGTCGAAGCCACCGCCGACGAAGTCGAGCAGCTCTTCGAGTCGATCTACTAGCCGGGTCGCCGCACACTCCTAAACGCCACCCCCCATGGGCTAAAATCATTCTCTTGGCAACAAGCTACAGGGGAATCGAGGAGAATCCGTGCCCGCACTTTTTGACACCTACAAGATCCGTGGTCTGACCCTGCGCAACCGCATCGTCATGGCGCCGATGTGCACCTGGATGGCCGAGCTCGGCGTCGCCTCCGACTGGCACTACGTCCACTACGCCTCGCGGGCCATCGGCGGCATCGGGCTTGAGATCGTCGAAGCCAGCGCCGTCGAGCCGCGCGGGCGGATTCGCAACAAGGACGTCGGCATCTGGGGCGACGAGCACATCGAGCCACTCCGCCGGCTCGCTGAAGTCATGAAATCGCACGGCGCGTCCCCTTCGATCCAGCTCGCCCACGCCGGGCGCAAATCCGAGACGGTGGACGACGGCGCCGGGCCCGCCGACCCGATCTCCCCCAGCGCCATCAAGTTCGGACCCGACTTCGCCGTCCCCCGGGAGATGGACGCCGGCGAACTGGCCACCGTCAAGCAGGCATTCGTCGATGCCGCCCTGCGCGCCGTCGAAGCCGGCTACGAGTCCATGGAGCTACACGGCGCCCACGGCTACCTGCTCAGCCAGTTCATCTCACCGATCACCAACCAGCGCACCGACGAGTACGGCGGCGACATCGCCGGCCGCGCGAAGTACCCGGCCGAGGTCGTCACCGCCGTCCGCGAAGCCATCCCCCAGGACATGCCCCTGCTGGTCCGCGTCTCCGGCCAGGACTACGTCGAAGGCGGCAACACCGCCGAAGACGTCGGCGCCGTCTCGCGCCTGCTCGGCGAGGCCGGCGCCGACATGATCCACGTCAGCAGCGCCGGCATCACCCCCGACCTGCTCCCCATCCGCAGCGTCTTCCCCGGCTACCAGGTCACCCTGGCCGAGACCATCGGCCGCGAGTCCGGCCTGCCCACCATCGCCGTTGGCCGTATCCACGAGCCAATGCTGGCCGAAGAGGTTATCCGCAACGAGCGCGCCGACCTGGTCGCGTTGGGCCGGGTGCTCCTGCGCGAGCCCTACTGGCCGCTGCGCGCCGCCCACGAACTGGGCGTCGACATCGACTGGCCGCCCTCCTACATCCAGGGCGGATTCTAGATCGACCGACGGCGTCGGGGCCGGCGGCATTCCCGGTACATAGATCGGCCACCCGGCCCGCGAGACTCATGAAGCGCCGCCGCCTGCTGCAAATGGTCGGCCTGGCCACCGCCGCCGGCGTCGCCGCCGGCCACCCATCCGCCACGGCCCGCGCCGCCGCCGTCTGCAACGGCGACACCTGCCTCGATCCCCGGCTCGCCGCCGCCTACGACGCCCACGAAGGCGCCACCTACCTGGGCCTGCCCATAACCACCGGGTTGCGCACCGAAGCCCGGGTGCGGCAGTACTTCGAAAAGGGCGCCCTGCAGATCGATCTCCTCAGCGGCCACGTCAGTCTGCTCGACACCGGCCGCATGATCGCCCAACACCGCCTGCCGTTCTCCCAGGGGACGGCGCCAAGGGGCGACGAGCACCTCTACTTCCCCGAGACCGGATACTCCGTCAGCTTCGCCCTG
>CAYYTN010000211.1:2853-4875 GCA_964474495.1 uncultured Chloroflexota bacterium | reverse complement strand
GTCAGGGACCCGGCCGAGGTGTCGCTGGCGGAGAAGAAGGCGCTGATGGACGAGTACGTAGATGCGGCGCTATCGGTCTCGGACAAGATCCAGACTTCGCAGATCTACTATTCCGATTCATTTCGGAAGGTGCGCTTCGCCAGTTCGGCCGGGAGCTACATCGAGCAGGACCGGATGCTGGTGCGGGCGGCGGGCTCGGTGTCGGCGCGGGAGGGGGGAGAAATCCAGACCGGGCGGACCAGCCGGACGAGCACGAGCGACTACGGCGCGATCGAGGGACTGCGCGAGGAGTTTGCCGGGGCGGGGCAAAGGGCGGTGGACCTGCTGGAGGCCAGCCCGGCGCGCAGTGGCGAATTCGTGGTGGTGATGGACCCTTCGCTGGCCAGCGTTTTCATCCACGAGGCGTTCGGGCACCTGAGCGAGGCGGATCATGTCTATGAGAACCCGCCGCTGCGTGAACTCCTGGAGCTGGGCAAGGAGTTCGGCCCGCCGATCTTGAACGTGGTCGATTCGGCGGCGGAGCCGGCGCTGAGCGGCTCGTACCGGTACGACGCGGAGGGTGTCCCGGCGCGCAAGAATTACCTGATCAGGGAGGGGCGACTGGCGGGGCGGCTGCACTCGCGGGAGACGGCCGGGCAGATGGGCGAGGAACCGACCGGGAACGCGCGGGCGATCAGCTACCGCCACCCGCCGATCGTGCGAATGACGAATACCTCGATCGAGGCTGGAGAGACCAGTTTCGATGACATGATCGCCGACATCGATGAGGGCATCTACGCGGTGAACTGGCTGGGCGGGCAGACGGCGATGGAGATGTTCACGTTCCGGGCGATGGAAGGCTTCATGATCCGGAAGGGCAAACTGGCGGAGCCGCTGCGCGGGGTGACGCTGACGGGGAACGTGTTTGACACGCTGAAGGCGATCGATGCGGTCGGCGACGATTTCCGCTGGGACCCGGGCGGGGGCAATTGCGGCAAGGGCGGGCAGTCGGGGCTGCCGGTGGGGAACGGCGCGCCGCATGTGCGTCTGGCGCGCTGTGTGATCGGGGGGGTGTGATGTTTCACCGGGAGGTGCTGGAGAAGGCGGCCCGGGCGGCGGACGCGGCGCAGGTATATCTGCGTTCGAGCGGCAGCACGCCGGTGCGATTCGCGGCGAACAAGCTGAAGACGCTGGAGACCCGGGATTCGCGGGCGCTGACGCTGCGGATCATCCACGCGGGACGCATCGGAATCGCCTCGACGAGCAAGTTTGAGGACGCCGCCTGGGTGGTGGAGGCGGCGCTGGCGGCGGCGGAGTTCGGCCCGGAGGCCCGGTTTGAGTTCGCGGACCCGGCCGCGAACCCGGAGGTGGATGTGTTCAATCCGCGGACGCCGGCGCACGCGGTGGAGGATATGGTGGAGGCGGGCCGCGAGATCGTGGACCTTCTACGGCAACACGAGCCGGACCTGAACATCGACGTGGGGCTGGACAAGGAGGTGGAGCGCACGGTGATCGCCGGGGGAGCCGGCGAGTTGGCCTACGAGCGGACCAGCTATGGCGGTTCGGTGAGCGCCAACCTGGTGCGCGGTACCGATGTGCTGGATGTGTACTCGTTCCAGGTGGAATGCGGGCCGGATTTCGATCTCGATCGCATCTACGCCGGGATCACGGAGAAGCTAGACCTGGCGAAAGAATCGGCGACGGTGGCGACGGGCACGCTGCCGGTGGTGCTGACGCCGATGGCGTTCGGGATGACGTTGGGACCGGCGCTGGGAGCCGGCTTCAACGGAAGGTTGATCGAGCAGGGGGCATCACCGCTGGTGGGGAAGATCGGGGAGCGGGTGTTCGACGAACGGCTGGCGATCGCCGACGACGCGACGCTGCACCGGAGCCCGCTTTCGTGTCCGTTCGATGACGAGGGCGTCCCGACCCGGCGAGTTCCGCTGATCGAGGAGGGGGTGGTGAAGAGCTTCCTGTTCGACCTGCAGACGGCGGCGAAGCTGGGCGAGGCCGGCATCGGCGGCAGCGTGACCGCCCACGATC
>CAYYTN010000211.1:1337-2843 GCA_964474495.1 uncultured Chloroflexota bacterium | reverse complement strand
TGGGGGGGGGGGGGGGGGGCGGGGGCGCTGGAGGACCTGATCGGAGATATCGAGGAAGGGATCCTGGCGGACTACCTGCTGGGCGGCGGGCAGGCGAATGTGCTGCGCGGCGACTTCGGGGGGAACCTGCTGCTGGGTTTCAAGATCGAGCAGGGGCAGGTCGTGGGTCGGCTGAAGGACACGCTGATTTCGGGCAATGCCTACGAGTTGCTGGCGAAGATCGGGCGGATCGGCGGGCGGTGTGAGTGGGTGGGGGGGAGGCTCTGCGCGCCGCCGCTGGTGCTGGAGGGCGTGACGGTCGCGACCCGGGGCCAGGGACGGGCGGGAGGGCTCGAAAGCTAGCCGCACTGCTCCCCGTAGAGCGAGATGATGGTCTCTACGAAGGTGAGCGGCGAGCGCAGGAACTGGTCGAGGAAGTAGTTGAAATTGCTCTCGATGCCGGTGAGCGGGGCGGGCTTGCCGTCGATGCCATAGATGGAGGACCAGAGGAGGACCTGGACGGTGAAGGCGCGGACCTCCGCGTCGTAGCAGGCCTGGCCGGGGCCGAGGAGGCCGTTGAGATCGTCGAGGGCGTGCTGACCCTCATGAGCGAGGACCATGGCGACGACCGCCAGGGTTTCGGATTGTAGATCGGTGTTCAGCGTGATCCAGCCGCCGGAGTAGCTGCCGAGGACGTTGGCGGGCATCGCCTGGTAGGAGGTGCGGGAGGTCATGGCCGAGAGCGCGGCGACGATTTCGTCCATGCGCGGTACCTGGGACTGGTAGCCGGCGAGGAAGTCGATGGCGACCTGGAGATCGGAAGGCGCGGCCGGGGATTCGCCGCCACCGCCCGGGTCCAGGGGGGTGGTGACGGCGGCACCGACGGAGAACGCCACGGTCTTGACGACGACCCCGTCGACTTCGAGTTCGACAAAGCCGTCACCCTCGGGCAGGGAGCACTGGTAGGTGCCGGCGCCGCAGTACCAGGTATCGCGAATCCAGCCGGCACCGCAGGCGACCTGCGGGCAGGGGTTGAAAAAGTCGGTGCGCTCGATGCTGCCGTCGCCAAAGTGCCAGCGGCTGAGGTAGCCGGAGTCGGAGGGCCAGAAGTTGACCCGGGCGACCAGGCACCATTGCTCGCCCATGTAGTCCGGAAAGGAGGTGACGACGTTGGCGGGCCCGAGGGACCAGTTCCAGTCGCAGTCGCCGTCGACGGCCAGGTAGGCGGCCTCGACCTGGTCGGGCTGCGGGGTGGGAGTGGGAGTGGGGGCGTCGATCTGGACGCGAACGCTGGCGGCGGTCTCACTCCAGACACCCCGGTCGTCGCGGACCTTGAGGGTGAAGATGCCGGGCTCGTCGACGACCCAGGTGAAGGAAGGGCTGCCGCTGACCTCGACGCCGTTGAATCCCCAGCTGTAGCCGTTGATCTGCAACCCGGGAGCGGCGATGCCGTGACCGCGGACGTTGAGGACGGTTCCGCGGGTGGCGGAGACGTCGCCGGCCGGCTCGTCGATGGCGGCGAGCGGG
>CAYYTN010000211.1:0-1264 GCA_964474495.1 uncultured Chloroflexota bacterium | reverse complement strand
CGCCGGGCGGATCGGCGGAATTGCCGGCCCAGTAGACGAGCCCGGAGGTGGTCCAGGCCCAGTGGTTCCAGCCGTCGGTGAAGGTGGGGGTGTTGGTGTACTGGCGGTAGAAGGCCAGGCCGGTGGTGGTTTGCTGGAGGGTGTCGTCGTTGTCGGGGTTGCCGTGCTCGCACTCGAGCGGCTCGCCCATGGTGTCGCCGATCTGGGTCTTGAGGAAGGCGAACCCGAAACGGAATTGCGGCGATTCACCGGGTCCGCAATGGGCCGCGGCGGCCTCGACCGGGGAGGCCGCGGCGGCGGCGAGGGTGAGCAGCAGACCGAGGGCGGCGAGCGCGGCCAGAGCGCGTCCGGTGAACATAGCCCGGCGCGGCCGGGAGCCGGCGGCCGAACGATCGGCCGCCGGTGAGCTAGCTTGTTTCCGACCTCGCCGGAAGTTCATGCGTCGATCCGTTTGCAGGGGCGTTGAGGTTCGCGGTCAGTCTCCGGCCGGGGCCGGTGGCTAAATCTCGGCCAACTGGCCGGTCTCGCTGGAGCGGTAGATGGCATCGACGATCTGGGCGACGTAGAGGCCGTGCTCGGGCCGCACGAGCGGCTCCGTGTCGTTGACGACGGCATCGACGAAGTTGGCCAGCGACCGCGCGTGCATCTCTATGTAGCCGGTATCGGCGAGGCCCTGCGGGTCCCAGTCGATGAGCATCTTGCCGTCGTCTTTGAAGACTTTGAGCGGATGGAGCTGGGCCCCGCCTTCGTCGCCGCAGAGGACGACGCTCTGGAGGTCGTCCTCGATGTTGAGCGCCCAGCTGCATTCGAGGTTGAGGGTCGCGCCGCCTTCGAGGCGGATCATGGCGGTGGCGAAATCCTCGACGTCGTAGTTGGTGTGGTTCCAGGGGCCAAAACGGTTGAAGACGTCATCGCGGTTGCCGAATTTGCGGTAGGCGGAACCGAGGACTGAGACGGGCTCCGGGCTGCCCATCAGCCAGAGGGCCAGGTCCAGGACGTGGACGCCGACGTCGATGAGCGGGCCACCGCCGTTCTGCTCGCGGGAATAGAACATGCCCCAGGACGGGATGCCGCGGCGACGGTTGTAGACGGCGCGGCCGTAGTAGACGTCGCCGAGTTCGCCGCCGTCGATGAGGCGCTTGAGCGCCACGGCGTTGTCGGAAAAGCGGGACTGGAAGCCAATGGCCAACTTGCGGCCGGACTTTTCGGCGGCGGCGATCATCTTCTGGGCTTCGGCGGCGTTCATGGCCATGGGCTTTTCGCA
>CAYYTN010000210.1:4619-4888 GCA_964474495.1 uncultured Chloroflexota bacterium | reverse complement strand
GGTCTGCTACGCGCTCTACACCGTCTCCCCGGAGACCGCCGCCAACTTCGGCGGCAAGGGCTTGATCCTGACGATGCCCTTCGTGGTCTACGGCGTCTGGCACTATGTGCAGATGATCCATTCCGACGAATCGGTGGAGAATCCGACGACGGCGGTCATGCGCAACCGCGGGGTGCAGGTGGCGGTGCTCGGTTGGGGAGTGCTGGTATTGGCGATCATCTACGGCTTCGGCGCCGACCTCGGCGGATTCATCGAGTAGCGCCCGCGGG
>CAYYTN010000210.1:0-4608 GCA_964474495.1 uncultured Chloroflexota bacterium | reverse complement strand
CTACGGCTCCGATCGGCTCGCGGGCATGCTGATATTGCGGACGCGTGGATGTCAGGGCGACTACGCTAGCCCTGTCCGTTTGCTGCTAGCGTGAGTGACGATGAAGAATCACAGCCTTGAATCCCTGCCCGGCTATCACATCGAGATCGCGCGCTACGATTCGTCCTGGCCGGAGCGGTTTCGCGTCGAGCGCGACCGCGTGGTCGCGGCGCTGGGCGACCTGGCCGTCGAGGTTGAGCATTCCGGCAGCACCGCCGTGCCGGACATGGCCGCCAAGCCGATCATCGACGTGCTGGTGGGCCTCACCGACTTCAAGGACGCGCCACAGACCGTCGCCCCGTTGGAGGCCATTGGCTACACGTCCTACGGCGAATTGCGCCCCGGCTGGATGTTCTTCCGCACCAACGACCCCCACGACCGCCACCTGCACGTGGTCGAACTGGGCAGCGAGGACTGGTACTCGCAGCTCGATTTTCGCGACGCGCTACGAGCCGATCCGGAGTTGGTGGCCGACTACGAGCGCGTGAAGATCGATCTCGCCGAGCGTTTCGCCGACGACCGCGCCGGCTATACGACCGGCAAGACCGAGTTCGTCCAGTCGGTGCTGGAGCGGGTGCGCGCCGGTCGCGACCAGGAGTAGCCGGCCTCCGCCGAGCTTCTGGTTCCGGCCGCGATTAGACCGACTCTAGATCAGGATCAGGCCGCGCCGGCCGGCACCCGGCAGTAGGTAGCGATCCGCTCCCAGAGCGCGTCGGCCTGGGCGTCGGTGGCGTCCACGAACGGCGGCGCCATCGTGCGGGCGCAGAGCCCCATCTTCGCCAGCGCGGCCTTGGCGGCGGCCGGGCCGGAGGGGGCGGCCCCGAGCTTCACCAGGAAATCGGCCGCCTCGCGCTGCATCCGGTTCGCCGCTTCCAGATCGCCGGCCACAAACGCCTCGTACATCTCGGCCGAGAGGTGCGGAACGACGTTCTGGGGCAGCCCGATGCAGCCGTCGGCGCCGTTGATCAGCGCGTCCACCAGGTGGTAGTCGCTACCCAGCAAGACCGGGAAGCCGGCGTCGTCGCGGACGCGGGTCAGGACTTCGTGCAGGTACGTCGTGAGCCCGCCGCTGTCCTTCATGCCGGCCACGCCGACGTCGCGCAGGCGCACCACGGTGTCCGGCTCGGCCGAAAGCTTGGTCATCCGCGGGAAGTGGTAGTACATGACCGGGATTCCCGACGCCGAGACCAGCCGCTCGAACCAAGCGACCATGGCGTCCTGGTCGATCGGGAAGTAGTACGGCGCGACGACCAGGGCGATGTCGGCGCCGGCGCCTTCGGCCTCTTTGATCTGCTCGATGGTGGCCTTCAGGTTCGGCAGTCCGGCCCCGGCGATCACCGGGACCCGGCCGTCTACCTGGTCGACGACGGTTCGGATGGCCGCCTCGCGCTGGTCCCAGTCGGCGCCCTGCATCTCGCCGGAACTGCCCAGCACCACCATCCCGTGGACGCCGCTGTCCAGGAAGAAATCCACGATCCGGCGCTGGGCGTCGTGGTCCACCCGCACGTCGGGGGTGAACGGCGTCACCATCGCCGGCATCGATCCGTGCACTCGTTCGGTCGCGTTGGCCATCTGGTAGCTCTCCCTTTTTGCTCTAGGGCCCGGTCAGCAGCCGCACTATTTCCTCCACGGCCGCCTCCGCCATAGCCCGCAATTCGGTTTCACTGCGAATGTTTATCGGATGCTCCACCTCGACGAACGGGTACCACTCGGCGCCCTGGTTTTCGAGCATCTTCATCGCCGTCGGCCGGAACTCATCGGTGATCAGCGCCGCCGCCGGCAGCCCCCGCCGTTCCAACTCAACTCCGTCGAGCACACTGCCCGCACTGCACGAGCCTCAGTCGCCGATGCCGGTTACCGCGAAGTGGCAACGCCGCACCAGGTCGTCCAGGGTGTCGGGCGGGGCCGAGGTGGAGGAATCCCCCTTGCTGGCGAACACCAGCTCGGCCACGCCGTAGCGCTCCTGCAGGATCTCGCCGACGTAGGCGAGGATGCGGTCGGAGTTCGGCTTCGAGTTCTCCATCAGGCCAACGATTTGGCCCTGCAGGCTGGCGGGGCGTTGGGCCAGCTCCAGCCCGCCGGCGTCCGGCCCGACGGTCGGGTCCAGCACCAAGAGTCGTTCGGCGATCGCCATGTTCAGTCACTCCCCCGCTCATTTGTCCCGGACAGGTTGACACATTCTTCCACCGGCCGGGTAGCCGCCAGGCATTTGTGCCCGCTTCCCCAGCTGAACGTCAGGGCCGAAAAGCGCCCGCCGGTGCCGCCGGCGGCGACCACCAGGATGTCTTCCGGCTCGCTGATGGTGTCGTCGGGCCGCAGCCGGAAGAGCCCGTCGCGGACGTCCTCCTTGGACAGCCCGGCGCCGGCCAGGGTCTCGCGGTGCTCCCCGCCGACGACCACGACCACCTGGGATCCGCCGCCGCGCGGCATCCCCGGGCGGTGCAGCTGCGCCGCGAAGCTCGCCAGGATGCCCTCCGGATCGGCGTTTACATGGTCGCTGATCTGCAGCGTCGACAGGCCCCAGAACGTTGTCACCGCGCCCTGGGCGGGCTCGAATCCGCGGACGACGTGCAGGGGATTCCAGCGGTCGTCGGACTCATCCTCGGCGATGCACCAGGAGTATTTCCCGGCGTGGCCCAGGGTGCTGCGGTCGGCCTGACCGGGCACCGAGCCGGCGCAGTTCAACAGGACCAGCCGCAGCGCCCGGCCGACGGTGGCGTTGGCATGGGCCCCGGGGCCCGGGCCGAATACGTTGCTGCCGGAGTTGAAGCCAAGCTGCTTCACCGGTGGGCCGTTCACGATCAGCAAGAGGGCCGATCCGCCGGTGCTGGCGGTGGGTCCGTGGGGGTTGGATTCCGGGGTGGAAAACGCCTCGACGCCGGCCAGCACGACCGGCAGGTACTCGGGCCGGCAGCCGGCCATGACGGCGTTGATGGCGACCTTCTCGACGGTGATCGTGCGGCGCCGCTCGGGCACCCGGCCGATCACGTCGCCGGGGTCGAGTTTGGTGAAGCTCAGCGCTTTTTCAACCAGCTCCGGCGTCGGCGGGATTATGGGCAGCCCGTCGGTCCAGCCTTTTTCCAGGTAGAGCTGCTGCACGGCGAGGAAGTCGTCGGCCTCAATCTGCCGCGCCGCCGGCTCGCTCATGCCTGCTCTTCGTCGTCCCCGGTCGGCTCCGCCGGTTCGTCCTCGACGACCTCGATCTTGATCCGTACCCGCTTGCCCACGTATTGCAGCAGCCGGCGGCTGAGTTGAAAGTGGCGACCGCGGACGTCGCCGGCCCAGACCGCGTAGCCGGTGCCCTCTTCCATGCCGCGGACCCGTTTCACCTCGCCCACCACTTCGTCGTCCTCGTCCGGCGCGCCGTTCGCGGCGGCAGCATCCTCGTCGATTTCGTTCACCTCTTTCGTGGCCCCTATTATGCGGCCAATCCAGCCGCGTCGAAAGTCCGCCACCCTACCTTTGCCACAACGCTGTTTACCCGGAGGCCGTCACTCATGAAGATCACCGACTTGCAGACGTTCATGGTCGGCGTGCCCGGCGCCGACAACACGATCACGAGCAACTGGATGTTCGTCAAAGTCCACACCGACGCCGGCGTCACCGGGCTCGGCGAGGGCCACGTGGCCAGCAAGGAACCGGCGGTCGAAGCGGCGGTCACGGCGCTGGCGCGCAACCTGGTCGGCAAAGACCCGGCGCGCATCGAAGGCCTCTGGCAATCGATGTATCGCCGCCCGCGCTGGCGCGGCGGTCCGGTGCTGGCCAGCGCCATCAGCGCGGTCGAGATCGCACTCTGGGACATCAAGGGCAAGGCGCTCGGCGTGCCGGTCTATCAACTCCTCGGCGGCGCCTGCCGCGACCGCATCCGCCTCTATACCCACGTCAGCGGCGACGCGCCGGCGGAGATCGCCGAGCACGCCCGGGCGATGGTCGAAGCCGGGTTCAACGGACTGAAGATGTCGCCGGCCTGGGTGGATGAGCATGGGGTGGTGGTCCTGCCGTCGCGGATTCCCTTCGAGGTGGAGCGGGTCCGGGCGGTGCGCGAGGCGGTGGGCGATCGCGTCGACATCATGGTCGATGCCCACGGGCGGCTGAGTTTGCCGCAGGCCGCCGACATGGGCCGCCGGCTGGAGGAACTGGACATCCTCTTCTTCGAGGAAGCCACCCCGCCGGAGGATGTCGATTCCCTGGAATGGCTCGGCCGCCAGACCAGCGTGCCGCTGGCCACCGGCGAGCGCCTGTTCGGCAAGTGGGCCTTCGCCGACATGATCAACCGCCACCTGGTCAACTACGTGCAACCGGACGTCGTCCACGTCGGCGGCATCCTCGAAATGAAAAAGATCGCGTCGATGGCCGAGTCGCGCTTCGTCGAGATGGCTCCGCATAACCCCCAGAGCCCGGTCAGCACGATGGCTTCGCTGCACATCGACGCCTGCTCGCCGGCCTGCGTGATCCAGGAGTACGTCCATCCCGGGCCGGATTTGCAGCGCGAACTGTTCGAGGGCGGCCCGGTGATCGCCGATGGCTACGCGGCGCTGCCCGACCGGCCCGGCCTGGGCATCGAACTCA
>CAYYTN010000209.1:0-4910 GCA_964474495.1 uncultured Chloroflexota bacterium | reverse complement strand
AGCACCAGCCGAACTCGCCGCAGGGCCAGGCGGCGACGATGCGGGCGCTGGGCGATCCCAACTACCGGGCGTCGGATTTCTCGACGCCGGGAATCGTGCGGCCGCTACGGGCCACCGAGGGTGGGGTCTTGCGCCGGGCCGGGTTCGCCGAGGCCGGGGTCGACCTGGCGCGGCTGGCCGGGCTGCCGCCGGTGGCGGTGCTGAGTCGCATGGTCAACGCTGAGAGCGAGGGGCCGAACCTGGACGAGATCTTCGCGGTGGCGGCGGCGGACGGGCTGGCGGTGATCCGGCTGGCGCACCTGATCGAGCACCGCCGGCGGGGCGAGAAGCTGGTGCGCTCGGTGGCCGAGACGACGCTGCCGACCGAGTACGGCGAATTCCGCGCCCACGCCTTTCGCGACCTGACCACCGGCGAGGACCACATGGCGGTGGTGATGGGCGACATCTCCGGCGAGCCGCCGCTGGTGCGGGTCCACGACGAATGCCTGACCGGCGACGCCTTTGGCTCGATGCGCTGCGACTGCGGCCCGCAACTCCAGGCGGCGCTGCGAATGGTGGCCGAGGCCGGGCGGGGGGTGGTGCTCTACATGCGCCAGGAAGGCCGCGGGATCGGCCTGGCCAACAAGCTGCGCGCCTACGAATTGCAGGACGGCGGGCTGGATACGGTGGAGGCGAACGTGGAACTGGGCTTTCAGCCCGACGAGCGCGATTACGGCGTCGGCGCGCAGATATTGACCGAGCTGGGTCTGTCGAAGATACGGCTGCTGACCAATAACCCGCGCAAGCGCAGCGAGATCTCCGGCTACGGACTGGAGATTGTGGAGCAGGTGCCGCTGGTGATCCCGCCGGGCGAGCACAACGCCGGCTACCTGGCGACGAAGGAGCAGAAGATGGGGCATGTGTTCAGCCGCGGCGACGGCGGGGGCGGCTGATGCGGGAACTACAGGGCTCCCAGGACGGCGCCGGGCTGAAGTTCGCGGTGGTGGTGTCGCGGTTCAACGAGGTGTTCACCGAGCGGCTCCTGGAGGGCGCGCTCAAGGCGCTGCACGAGGGCGGGGTCAGCGACGCGGACATCGACGTGCTGCGGGTGCCGGGCGCGTTTGAGATTCCGCTGGCGGCGCGGCGCTGTGCCGACGGAGGCCGCTATGCGGCGGTGGTCTGCCTGGGGGTGGTGATTCGCAGCGACACCCCGCATTTCGAGTATGTGGCCGGCGAGGCCGCGCGCGGGATCATGAACGCCGGGATGGAGACCGACGTGCCGGTGATCTTCGGCGTGCAGACGCTGGAAAACGAGCAGCAGGCCGAGGTGCGCACGCAGCCCGACGAATCCAATCGCGGCTATCAGGCGGGGCAGGTGGGGCTGGAGATGGCGACGCTGCTGCGGTCGGTCTAGGGGTTAGCGCGGGGCAGACGGGGCGCGGGCGCCGAGGGCCAGTCCGACGGCATCGAGCAGGTTGTCGGCCCTGAGCCCGTGGCGTCCGGTGGACTCGCCGGCGCGGTCCAGGAACACAGCGACCATCCCGGCGGCGGTCGCCCCGGCGACGTCCTCCTCGTAGGTATCGCCGATCAGCGCGGCCTGATGCGGGGCGACCCGGGCCTCCTGTAGCGCCGCGTGGAAGATGCGCGGGTGGGGCTTTTCGAATCCGACCCCGGCGGAGTGGATGATGAAGTCGAACAGCTCGCCGATGCCCAGGTCGTCCAGGATCATCGGCAGCATATAGCTGAAGTTGCTGAGCACGCCCACCCGGCAGCCGGCGGCGCGGGCCCGCGCGACGGCCTCGGCAAGCTCGGGGAAGACGCGGCCCGGGAAGGCGGCCACCAGGATGGCGGCGACTTCGGTGTCGCTCAGCGGGCAGACCTCCGCTCCGCCGATCCCGTCGATAATTATCTGCCCGCACTCGCGGCGCAGCTGTTCCATGTCTTCACGGGTGCGCACCGCCCGCTGGTTGTAGCGGTAGTGGTTCATCTCCTGCTTGAGGGCGACCCCCAGGACATCGTGTTCGACTTCCACGCCGGCACCGGCCAGGCCGCGCCGCAGGGCCGCGGTGGGATCGTCGGTCTCGCCGCCGATGAAGATGGTGCCGTAGGCGTCGAAGAAGATGACGCGGAGGTCGGTGTCGACGGGCAAGGCGGTCTCCGTTGATGGGTGGGACGGCTGGAAGGCAGAGTATCAGGCGGCCGCCGGGGGCGATTCGGGAGTGGTTGCGGGCTACGCTGATGTACGTATATTGTTCGTATATGTTGGACCCACAAACGCGGCACGACCGGGCGCTGGACGACTGGGAACGGACGCTGATCCGGGCGGCGGAGCGGCTGATCCGGCAGCGGCTGTATTCGCACGCGGCGGACAGCACGACCTACAACCGCGGGGTGCACGACCTGATGCTGGCGGTGGGGATCGAGCACCGCGAGGGGGAGGGCTGGATCGTGGCGGCGAAGGGACGGGCCGGGTGAGCGGTCCCCGATCGCTTTCTTTCGGTTCCCGGTGCCGCCGGTTGTTTCTCATTCACCGGCACGAGACGCGACTCGCTCCGCCAGCTTTCATTCGGTTGGCCAACCGTGACGAAGCGCCGCCGTCGGGACTCCTATTCCGGTCGCCGGCTCTGCGGAACGGTGCCGGTTCCGTCGCAGTCGGGGCAGGGGATGCGGACGCCGCCGGTGAGCCGGGGGTCCGGGTCGGTGGGGCTGAACTCTTCTTCGACGAAGCCGTCGCCGCCGCACTCCGGGCACGGACTAAGTCCGCCTTCTGCGGTTGCCGGTTCGCCGGGGGCCGCCTTCGGCAGTTTCGCGTTCGCCGGACGGGTCACGAGTACCCGGCCGACGGGAACCGGATGATCGCGTTGAGCAGGTTGTGGAAGCGGGTGCGCAGGCCGAAGTAGGCGGTGTTGTCGCGAGTCGGATGGACGCGGTTGGTGAGCAGCACGACCACCAGGTCCTCGTCGGGATCCAGGTAGATCGAGGTGCCGGTGAAGCCGGTGTGGACGGCGGCGCGGGGGCCCGCCAGCCGGTCGAACTGGAAGCCCGTGCTCGGGCTGAGCGCCCAGGCCAGGCCGCGGGCGGTGCGCAGGTGGGGGGTGTGGTTGCGCAGCAGCGCGGCGGCCGACCCGGGAGCGAGGATGCAGGCGCCGTCGAGAGTGCCGGCAGTCTCGCCACCCCGGGCAAAACCGGCGGAGCCGGCGCCGTCGAGAGTGCCGGCCGGCTCGCCATCCCCGACCGCACCGGCGGAGCCGCTCCCGCCGAGCAGCATGCGGCCGAAACGAGCCAGATCGCCGGCGGTGCCGAAGAGCCCGGCGTGGCCGGCGACGCCCTCCATCAGGTGGGCCTTCTCGTCGTGGACCGCGCCGACGATGACCCCGCCGCGATCGGGGTTGTCCTCGGTGGCGGCGCAACGAGCGCGGCGGCCGGAGTCGGGCAGGTAGCCGGTATCGGTCATGCCGAGCGGCGCGAAGATCTCGCGTCGGGCGAATTCGTCCAGCGGCACCCCGGCGATTTGGGCGACGATTTCGCCCAGGGCCAGGAAGCCGAGATCGGTGTACAGCTCGCGGCTGCCGGTGAGATAGGAGCGGAAGATGCCCAGCGCCAGGCGGATGGTGGTGGCGCGGTCGGTGGCGGTGCGCGAGACCCGGTTGCGCGCCGGCAGGCCGGAGGTGTGGGTGAGCAGGTGGAGGATGGTGACGTCGTTCTTGCCGTGGGGGGCGAAATCGGGGAGGACATCGATGACCGGGCGGTCGAGTTCGAGATCACCGCGATCGACCAGGATCATGATCGCGGTGGCCGTGACCACCTTGGTCAGCGAGGCCAGGTCGTAGATGGTGTCGGCGGCGACCGGGCGGGAGGTGGGGACTGTTTGCGCGTGGCCGGCGGCGTGCTCCAGCACGGTGCGGCCGCCCAGTTCGACGCGGGCGACGGCGCCGGGGATGACGCCCTGTTCCACGGCTTCATCCAGCAGGCCGGCGGCGGCGTCGAGTCCGGGGGGGCTGGTGGCGGGATCGCGGTAGCGACGGGTCATTCGTCGTCCCGGAGATGACGGGCAAAGTCGAGGACGAAGCGCTCCTGCTCGGCGCTCTCGATGGCCCCGGGGCGCACCGTGCGGACCCGCTCGATGGCGGCAAACGGGCCGGTGCCGGTGGCGACCAGGTAGGCGGCCAGGATCGCGCCGGTGCGGCCGTAGCCGGCGTAGCAGTGCACGTAGACCTGGCCGCCGGCGTCGACGCGCTCGCGCAGGAACGCGACGGCCCGCTCGCCCTCCTCGATGCTGGGGGCCGCCATGTTGACGATCGGCAGGTGGAGGTAGCGAAAGCCGAACTCCGCCAGCGGCTCCGGTTCCAGCGCGTCTTCGGTGAGGGTGAGGATGGCGTCGTAGCCCAGCCGTTCCATGGCGTGCAGGACGTCGGCCTGGTCGCCGGCGCGGCCCGGGTGGCCGCCGCCGGCCAGGCGACCGGGGATGAGCCAGAAGTGATCGATCGGCGGCGGTTTCGGAATACTGGAACGCATGGGCCTCGATTACAGGTTTGGAAGGGGCTTCGCCGGGCCGGGCGGAGCTTTGACCGCCTACCCGGTGGATGATAGAGTCCGCGCAGGCGCCCCTTTTAAGGCTAATGGATTGGCCGGGGGGAAGTGAGGGCCCGTCACGCGGGCCGTTGCGACGGTAGGACACGGTTTTTACCGAACAGTTCTGGTTTTACCGGCCGGTTGCGTTCGCAAAGGATGGCGGGCGGCACGGCCACAGGCGTCGCGGCCACGGGCCGGGCGCGAGAGGGGCTCGGCCATATGGCGAGCGTTACTTTGCAGGGTGTCACCAAGCGATTTGGTGAGGTTGTTGCGGTCAGCAACCTGAACATCGAAGTCCAGGACCAGGAATTCCTGGTGCTGGTGGGTCCGTCCGGTTGTGGCAAGTCGACCACGCTGCG
>CAYYTN010000208.1:0-4920 GCA_964474495.1 uncultured Chloroflexota bacterium | reverse complement strand
GCGCGGCCTGCTTGCTTTCCGGTCCCTTCGTCGGAGAGCTTTCACAGACCCGGGGGGCGCCCACGCCGGCGGCCCGCCGGTGAATTGAGAGTGCGTCAGGCTACCGAGGCGCCGGTCGCCCGCGGAGAAGCCGGCGGCTAGTCCCGGCCCGACTCCCACGCGCTGCGGTCGTTGTGGGCCTCCCCGGCCATCACCCGCAGGCGGCGCTGCTGACTCGCGCGGATGCGGCGGTCGATCTCCGGCCCGTCCCAATCGGCCAGCAACTCGTCAATGAGCCGCTGCCTGATATCGGCGTAGGCGGGGTTCTCGGCCAGGTTGACCATTTCCTCGGGGTCCGCCTCGAGGTCGAACAACTCGTAGGGCTCACCCTGGTAGAAATTGAGCTTGTGTTGCCCGCGGCGCAACATCCGCGACGGGGTGATCGTACCCACCGCGAAGTATTCGGACACCGCCGCGCCCTCGTCCTCCTCGGCCTCGCCGCGCAGCAGTGGCGCCAGGCTGTCCCCGACCTGTCCGGGAAGCTCGGCGCCGGCCACATCGACAATCGTCGCCGTGAGGTCGAGCAGCGACGTCACCTGCTCCACGCGCCGCCCGGCCGCGGCCTGGCCCGGCCAGCGGACGATCATCGGGATATGCGACGAATGCTCGTAGAAGCTCTGCTTGTTCCAGAGGCCGTGCTCACCGTTTTGCTCGCCGTGATCGGAGACGTACACGACTACCGTGTTGTCAGCCTGGCCGCTGGCCTCCAGCGCGTCCAGCACCTCACCGATGCGGTCGTCACAGAACGTCACCAGTCCGTAGTACGCCGCGCGACCGAGCGCCATCTTTTCCGGATCGACATCGTGATAGTCGAACCAATCGCCCATGCGCTGGTTATGCGGGTGCAGCGTCTCCCGGTGCCCCGGAATACCGGGCTGGTCGGCGTGATCCGGGTGATAGCGGTCCCAGTACTGCTGGCGGACGATCAGCGGGTTGTGCGGGGTTATGAACGAAGCCACCAGCGCCCAGGGCTGCTCGCCGCGGGCCGGCTCGCCCAGGTACTCCACCGAGCGCCGCGCCACCTCATCGTCGTACTGCTGGTAGACGTAGTCACCGGGGCCGGACTCATCGAAGGCCGACCGGTCCATGGCCGCGCGCGACACGTCGCGCTGTTCCCAGTTGGCGACGAGACGCTCGTTCCCGGGTCCGTGGACATCGCTCAGCAGGCGTCGCTGGAACCCGTGCATCTGGTCCGGCCCGATGAAGTGCATCTTGCCGCAGAGCGTGGTCTCATAACCGGCCAGGTTCAGGGCATGCGCCCAGGTCGGCTGGTCGCTGCCCAGCGGGGCGCCATTGTCCCAGACCTCGATTTCGCTCACCAGCTTGCCGGTCATGAACGAGGCCCGCGACGGCGCGCAGATCGGCGAATTGCAGTAGGCGTTCTCGAAGGTGGTCCCGGCCGCCGCCAGGCCGTCCATCACCGGGGTGTGCAGGAAGGGGTGGCCGTAGGCGCCACTCCACGCCGCCGAGTGCTGGTCGCTCATGATGATCAGGATGTTCGGTTGGTCGGCCATGTTGCTCCTGTGTCGCCGGGCATCGCCGGCGGCTGGTGACGCTCTATTCGCCTTCGGACCAGGGTGGGGTGTAGGGCTCGCCGCCCATCGACTCGTTGATCAGCATCCGCGCCTGCTGTCCGGCGATGATGTCCGCCTTGATTGATTCCGCGTCCCAGCCGTCCAGGATCGCTGCCGTCATCTCCTCCACCGTGGCGCGGTGCGCCGGGTCCGCCGCCAGGTCATTCAATTCGTCCGGATCGGCTTCCAGGTCGAAGAGTTCCGGCGGATCGCCCAGGTAGTAGTTCAGCTTGTAGCGGCCCCGCCGCAGCATCCGCCCCGGGGTCGTCGTGCCGTGGGCGTGGTACTCGGAGAAGGCCTCGCCGTCGCCGTCCTCGGCCTCGCCGCGGAGCAGCGGCGCCAGACTCACTCCGTCGGTGTCGCCATTGTCGGCGCCGCCGACGTCCAGCATCGTCTGCACCAGGTCCAGCAGCGAGGTCACCTGGCTGTGCCGCGAACCCGGCTCCACCACTCCCGGCCAGCGCACGATCAGCGGGACCCGCGTCGACGGATCGTAGAACGTGCACTTGTACCACATGCCATGCTCGCCCAGACTCTCGCCGTGGTCCGATGTGTAGACCACGATGGTGTTGTCCGCCAGGCCGTTGGCGTCCACCGCCGCCAGGATCTCGCCGATCTTGTCGTCGCCGAACTCGGTGAGGCCGTAGTAGGCCGCCCGAGCCACCCGGGTCTGCTCCTCGGTGATCCCCTCCGCCTGGAAATGCCCGCGCAGGCGCTGAGTCTGCGGATGCGCCTCCTCGAGGGGGACGGCCGGCGTGCGCGGCAGGTCGGCGTGCTCGGGGTAGTAGCCGTAGTAGTACTCGGGCCGGACCGTGAACGGGAAGTGGGGAGCGAAGATGCCCACGCACATTGCCCAGGGCCCCTCGTGGCGTTCGTCGTCCAGCAGGTAGGTCACGGCGCGCTTCGTGGCCTCGTCGTCGTAGCGCTGCTGCACGTTGTCGCCCGCACCGGTGCCCTTGGTCAACCGCTCACTCACAGCCAGCGGCTCCGCCAGCTGCCCCTTCGTCCAATCGGGCAGGTTGGTGTGATAGCCGCCCTCGCCGTGAATGTCCGGCATGATTCGCTTGCTGAAACCGTGGATCTGGTCCCGTCCGATGAAGTGCATCTTCCCGCACAGGACCGTCTCGTAGCCGGCGTTGTTCAGGCGATGCGCCCAGGTCGGGATATCCGACGCCAGCGGCACCGTGTTGTCCCAGACGCCCGTCCGGTACAGGTGCCGCCCGGTCATGAACGAGGCCCGCGACGGCACGCAGAGCGGCGAATTGCAGTACGCGTTCTCGAATACCGCGCCCTCGTCGGCCAGGCGTTGCTGGTACGGGGTCCGCACGAAGGGGTGCCCGTAGGGGGTGCTGATCGTCGGATCGTGCTCGTCGGACATTATGACCAGGATGTTGGGCTTCGCCACTGCTCAGGCACCTTTCATCGGTTATCCGACCATCGCCATCCCCGGGGGCGGCGGGCCGGGTCTACGTTTTGCGCGGTAGGTGGGGCTATCCGTACTTGCCGTTGCGCCAGGGCGGGCTCCACGGCCGGCCGTTGGTTGCGCTGAAAACCAGCTTCCGTTCCTTCTGGGTCCGGCGGACGTGCTCGTCAATCGCCTCCGGGTCCCAGTCGTCCAGGATGATCTCGGTCAGTTCCTTGATCACACCGGCGTGCGCGGGATCCTCTCCGAGGTTGTTGAACTCGCCCGGATCGGCCGCCAGGTCGTATAGCTCGGGCGGCTCGCCCAGGTAGTAGTTCAGCTTGTACTGCCCGCGCCGCACCATGCGCCCCGGGCGGTCGGTGCCGTGGGCCTCGTACTCGCACAGGGCGATGCCGCCACCGTCGGCGGTCTCGCCGCGCAGCAGCGGGGCCAGGCTGGCGCCGTCGGTGCCGCTGGCGTCCGCCTCGGCGATGTCCAGCATCGTCGCGATGAAGTCCAGCAGCGAGGTGATCGTCTCGAACCGGCTGCCGGCCTCGGTGACTCCGGGCCAGCGGATGATCATTGGGATCCGCGAGGACTGCTCGTAGAACGAGCACTTGTACCACATGCCGTGCTCGCCGTTCAGTTCGCCGTGATCCGCCAGGTAGACGACCAACGTGTTCTCGGCGAGGCCGTTGGCCTCCAGCCCGTCGAGGATGGCCCCGACGCGGGTGTCGCAGAACTCCACCAGGCCGTAGTAGGCCGCGCGGGCCTTGCGAATCTGCTCCTCCGGAACGTTTTCGGTAGTGAAATGGCGCCGCAGGCGCTGGCTCTGGGGATGCAGGTTCTCCAGGTGACCTTCCGGGATATTGGGCAGATCGGCCTGCTCCGGGTGGTAGTGGTGGTAGAACTCGTCCCGGGCGATGAACGGAAAATGCGGCGTGAAGATCGACGAGCACAGCACCCAGGGCTGCTCGTGGCGGGCCGGCTCCGACAGGTAGGTGAGCGATTTGCTGACCACCTCGTCGTCGTAGACCATGTGTTCGTGGTCCCCGGGGCCGGGCTCCTCGTGGAGCCGCTCGCTCATGTCGCGGAACCCACCGCTGCCCCAGATCGGCAGGTTCCCGCCGCCCCCGCCCATGCCGTGGATGTCCGGCACGATCCGTCGGGTGAAGCCGTGCAGCTGGTCCGGGCCGATGAAGTGCATCTTCCCCGCCAGGCAGGTCTCGTAGCCGGCGTTGTTCATGCGGTGCGCCCAGGTCGGCTGATCCGACCCCAGCGGCACGGTGTTGTCCCACACCTGCACGCGGTGCAGATGCTTTCCGGTCATGAACGAAGCCCGCGACGGCACGCACAGCGGCGAGTTGCAGTAGGCGTTCTCGAAGACCGCCGCCGAGTCGGCGAACCGCTGCATGTGCGGCGTCCGCACAAACGGGTGCCCGTAGGGGCTGCTGACACCGGGGTCGTGCTCGTCCGACATGATGATCAGAAAGTTGGGCTTGCTCATGGGGGCGGCCGGTCTCCTTCGCTCAGGTGCCAATCCATTCCCCGGCCGGCGGTCCGTGTCGGCTCTCCGTGTCCTGTTTGGACTGGGTGGGCGGGGGGCAATTCTGCGCTCGCTCAGGGGTAAATGCAATTTGCGACAGCCGGGACGCGAAGGCGCTAATCTGGGCGGGAAGGGGCCGGCGGCGTGCCACTCGCGGCGCCGGCGGCGAACATCCGCAGATCAGACTATTGGCAGGGAAATGACAGCACAGCAACAGGTGGCGGTGGTCACCGGCGGCGACGCCGGGATCGGGCTTGACGTGTGCCGCCGGCTCGCCGAAGCCGGCGTGCAGGTTGTCCTCACCAGCCGCGATGAGGCCGACGGCGCCGTCGCCGTCAGCGCGCTCGACGGCGACGGGC
>CAYYTN010000207.1:3883-4947 GCA_964474495.1 uncultured Chloroflexota bacterium | reverse complement strand
CGGCGGCTTTGGCCCTGGCTTTGGCTTTTGGTTTGGCGGCGGCCTTGCTCTTGGCCTTGGCCTTCGGTTTGGCGGCGGCTTCGGCTTTGGCGACGGTCTTGCCGCCGATGGAAACTTCGTCGACGTGGAGGACCGTGAGGTCGCGGCGCTGGCCGCTGCGCTTGCGGTAGCCCTTCTTGGCTTTGAACCGGAAGACGCGGACCTTGGGGCCGCGCTCGTGGCGAACGACGGTGCAGGCGATGTTGGCGCCGTCGATCAGGGGAGCGCCGAGGGTGATGTCGTCGTCATCGCTGACCAGCAGGACCTGGTCGAGGACGAGGGAGGAGTCGGGCTCGGCGGCGAGCTTGTCTACTTTGAAGGTCTTGCCGGGCTCGACTCGATATTGCCGGCCGCCGGACCGCACCAGGGCGTACAAGGGTGGTTGCTCCGCTTTTGGACGAACGTGCCCGGGCGTGGAGAGCCCGAGTGTCAGAGGTGTTTCAGGGTAAACATAAACAAGCTCGGGCCACGCGCGCCCAAGCAGGTGAATCTATCAGCTACAGGGGCAAGGGGTCAACAAATCGGGGGTCGGGGCTAGAAGGAGACGGTGCGGATGCGGGCGTGGGCGGCGAGGGCGCAGGCGACGATGAGGACGAGGGTGACGACGGCGGCGATCCAGAGTCCGTCGAGGGGCGCGCGGAGGCGGACGATGTCGCCGGCGGCGATGATGAGGCCGAAGGGGAGGAAGTCGCCGAGGCGGCCGCTGAGAAGACTGAGGGTGGGGACGAGAAAGAGCGGGACGAGGGCGAGCCCGCCGGCGCCGATGCCGGACTTGACGAGGGAACTCATGAGGATGGTCCAGGCGATGACGAGGGCGCCGTAGAGAAGATAGAGGCCGGTGGCGGCGAGGAACTCGGGGAGCGGGTAGGCCCCGAGCAGGAGCCCGGTGTAGAGGAGGCAAACGGCGGCGCCGGCGACGACGCTAACCAGCAGGAGCGCCAGGCGGGAGATGAGCTTGGCGAGGACGAAGGAGTTGCGGGAGATGGGAGTGGCGAGGACGACGGCGACGGTGCCGGCGGCGGGGG
>CAYYTN010000207.1:0-3873 GCA_964474495.1 uncultured Chloroflexota bacterium | reverse complement strand
TCGCCGGCGAGCGCACCCATGGTGACCAGGATGAGGGCGACCCAGCCGAGCTGGCCGACGTTCTCGAGGAATTGCTGGACGCCGTCGGCGGGGACCGGGTCGGGCATGATGATCTGCATGCCATCGGGGAGCTGGCCTTCCATCAACCGCGGCAGGTAGCGGGCGGCGGCGGGCCCGAGGATGCCGAAGAAGATCATGACGCCGGTGACGATGACCAGGCGGCCGGTCTTGAAGAGCTCGAGGAGTTCTTTCCGGAGCATGACGCTCACGGGAGTCATCGCCTTCGACCAGCTCGACGAAGATGTCTTCGAGGCTGGGGCGCTCGAGGCTGTAGGAGTTGAGAACGAGGCCGCTGGCGACGACCAGAGCCGGAAGCTCGCGGCGGGCGCGGGCCTCGTCGCGGGCGACGACGCGGAGGCCGTCGGGGAGCGAGCGGACGGAGGCGATGAAGTCGGCGGCGGCGAGGTCGGCGGCGAGGCCGGCCGGGTCACCCTCGACATCGATGCTGAAGACGGGGCGGGCGTGGCGGTCGCGCAGCCCCTCGATGGTGGAGTTCACCAGGAGCTTGCCCTGGTTGATGATGCCGACGGAGGTGCAGACGCGGTCGACGTCGTTGAGGACGTGGGTGGACATGAGGACGGTCTTGTCGCCGCGGAGAGAGCCGATGATCTCGAGGATCTCGCGGCGGCCCATGGGATCGAGGTCGTTGACGGGCTCGTCGAGGATGAGGATCTCAGGGTCGCTCATGAGCGCGGCGGCGAGGGCGAGGCGCTTCTTCATGCCGCCGGAGTAGCCGGCGACTTTGCGGCCGGCGGCGATGGCGATCCGCTTCGTGGTCGCCGTCGAGACGGCCTCCACGATGGCTGCTTCGTCGACGTCCTCGCCGAGCGCCTCAGCCGCTGCCTCGACCATCGTCTTCACCAGTTCGTCGGTGATCGACGGGTCGAGCTTCTTCGCGGCCTCGATAGCCGCCTTCAGGAAGTCCATGCCGGACCCCTTTCCCCGACTGGCTACCAGCCGGACAATCTGACCGCCCGCAGCCGGGTCGGTCACTACGTCTACGCTTTCGACCCGCCTGATCTTCTCGACCACGCTGGTCCCTCTGCCTGATTCGTTCGTCTGGGTGATCTCGCCGACGGCGTTGATGCTGAACCCAAGGAAGTCGGACTCGCCGAGGTTATGGGCCTCCAGCAGCGTCTCCCGTAGCCACGGGACGACGACCTTAAACCGGGCCTTCAGGCCCTCGATGACGCGGCCGGCTACGTCGAACTGGCCGAACTGGACGCCGACGAGCTTGCCGACCTTGTCCCGGATCGACCGCTCCGGCTTCGTCCGCCGTTCCTCGTTCGTGGGGTGGTCGGCGAATACCGCCGCGCCCTCGAACAGCGGGACTGACTCCCGCAGGACCTCGGCCAGGTAGCGGTTGCCGTTCTTCGACAGCCCGGCCTCGATCAGAATGATGTCCCATTCAGCGCCCGTCGGGTCGGCCGCCTCGATCAGACCGCTGGCGACTTCAATAAATGCAGTGCCGGTAGATTCGAGGAGCCGGGTATTTGTGCGAGGCATGATGATCCCTTCGATGGGATGACCCATGCCGTCGCACCGGGAACGATCCCCGTGGGGGACCTCCGCCGGGTCAGCGCGTTGCGCGTGACGGGCTTCGGGGAGCGTAGCCGACCACTAGGCCGGCGTGTCAACTATTCCTGAACGTCGAGGTCGCCGAACTCGTCCTCGTCCGCCGGCAGACTGGTCCCGGTCACCACCACCTCGTCCTCGACGTAGACGAACCGCTCCATGACCAGAATCGTCGGCAGGGCCTCGCTGAAATGGCCGGCTGTCCAGACCTGCCCGGAGACGATCCCGACGCCCACGCCGTCGAGTTCCGCTTCGATCTCGCGCCGCAGCATGTCGACGAAGAACTGGTCCTCCGGGTCGGCCGCTATCAGCCGGCCGTCGTCCCAGACGATCTCCAGCCGGCGGGGCCGGAAGCCCGGCAGGAGCCGGCTCTGGAGTAGTCCCCGGAACCGCAGCATCAGCCGGCCGCCAGTAGGCCGGCGATGAAGTCGAAGTATGCAGGAAGGGAGAAGCGCTGGAGGAGATCGGTGGCGCGGTCGCGGCGGAGCCCGGCGTTGAGCCCGTGGGCGCGGCCGATGAAGTCGAGGAACTCGCGGCCGCGCATCCAGCCGTAGATGGCGGGCTCCTGCTGCAGGAAGCCGATGCCAACGAGCATGCCGATGGTGGTGGTCTTGCCGGCGCCGTTGGGTCCGAGAAAGCCGAATACTTCGCCGGCCGGTATCTCGAGATCGAGGGAATCAACCGCGAGGACGCCGCCGTAGCGCTTGGAAAGGCCCTGGCAGGCGATGGCCGGGGTCACTGCTGGCGGCGACCGGCGAAGAGGTAGGCGAGCGGGCCGACGGTGCTCAGGACGAGGATTATGGCCAGCCATATGCCGCGGTGTCCGCCGACGACCTCATCCGCGGTGCGGCGGCGCAGATCGAGGAGGGCGTAGGCCATAAGCCCGAGGTCGATGACGATGAGCGGGATGACGACGGCCCATAGTTCGGCGGTCATAGGCGGGTCCCTTCCGAGGTCGGCGCGAACTTCAACTTGAACCCGGCTCCCGCGGCTACTTTACCCGCGGATGCCGGCGGTGGGGACGATGTCGCCTTCGAAGCCGGCGGCGGCGAGGGCGGCGTTTTGCTCTTCTTCGATGGCGGTGAGGGCTTCGTCGATGTCGAGGAAACCGACGAGTAACGGCGCCAGGCGGGATTCGATGGCGGCGTGGAACGCGGGCAGCGTCGGGAAATGCGGGGCGGCGGCGCCCCAGGTCTCGAGCTGGCGGACGAGCTCGGCCTGGCCGGGCTGGAGGGTGAAGCCGCGGCCGGTGGCGGAGCGGCGGGGCGGGGTGAGAAAGAGCGCCTCGTTGTAGGCGGCGAGGGTGGCGGGCGAGGTGAGTTGCCGCATGGTCTCCCAGGCCAGGTCGGGGGCGCGGGTGCCGGCGGCGAGGGCGATGCTGTCGGTGTAGGTCTGCGCGAGCGGGGCGGTGACGCCGGGGGTGGCGGGTTTGTAGTCGAATCCGCCGGGGACCAGCGGCCGGCCGACTTCCAGGTGGGGGAGTAGCTCGGGGGCATCGGTGACGAAGTGGCGGAGGGTGCTGACGGCGTTGCCGTACTGGCCGAGCCGCAGGCCGAGTAGCAGCGGCGGGAGGGCGGTGTCGGGAAGGCTGAGGCGGAGAGTGTCGTCCTGGGACGCCTGCCAGCGGTCGACGACGTAGCGAAAGACCAGGCGGCCGGCGGCGGAGTTGAGCCCGGAACGGCCGGCGGTGACGACCGGGCGGCCGGAGACGCTCATGAAGAGGGCGAGAATTTCCGGGACGGTGGGCGGGTTGAGTCCTTCGCGCTGGAGGATGCCGTTGTCGATGGATTTGGCGCGGCGGGCGACTTCGATGGTCTCTTCGAAGGTGGTCGGGACGGTGTCGAGTCCGATTTCCTCGAGGAGATCGCGACGCCAGAAAACGGTGGTGGGGGCGGAGGAAGTGGGGACGCCGGCGGAGGCGCCCTGCCACCAGGCGGCGGCGCGGGACGCGGGGAAGAAGTCGGCGCCGGCGCCCCAGGCCGCCCAGTGGGTTGTGAGGTCGGTGGCGACGCCGTCAGGCAGCAGGGTGACGGCGTCGGAGTGCCCGAACTGGAAGATGTCGGGCATGGCGTCGGTCTGGCCGGCGGCGCTCGGCAGGGCGAGATCCCAGCGGTTCCAGAGAATGGTGAGGATGAGGCCGGGGACGAGTTCGTGGATAGCCGGCACGATGCGCTCGGCGAAGACGCGGCGGGCGTCGGCGTTCTGGTCGCGGAGCCAGACGACGATCTCGCCGGTGCG
>CAYYTN010000206.1:0-4978 GCA_964474495.1 uncultured Chloroflexota bacterium | reverse complement strand
CAGCCGCTGCGGACGGAATCGGTGAAACGGGTGTCGCGGTTGTAGCTGCCGGTGAGGACGCCCTGGCCGAGTCCGCCGCGTATCTGGGTGCCGATGTTGCGTTCGGCGCAGGTCTTGAGCGCGCCTTCTTCGGGGCCGCGGCGGAGGATACTGTAGTCGATCTGGACGATGCCGCAGTTGCCCATGCGGTCGAACTTCTCGATGACGCCGGGGTTCATGGTGGAGACGCCGTAGGCACGGATCTCGCCCCGCTCGATGAGCTGCTCGAAGGACTCGACGAAGAGGTCGGCGTCTTCGGGATCGGCCTGGTGGCAGAGGAGGACATCGATGTAGTCGGTCTGGAGGCGGTAGAGGGCGGAGTGGACGGAGTTGATGATGTGCAGCGGGTGGGTGTAGCGGGCATGGTGGTCCTGGCGGCGCAGGAAGTTGCCGAGTTTGGTGGAGATGAGGACGTCCTGGCGGCGGCCCTTCAGGGCGGCGCCGAGTCGCTGCTCGGCGACCAGCGGCCCGTAACCGTCGGCGACGTCGAAGAAGTTGACCCCGGCATCGTGGGCGGCGTGGACGGTGGCGGTGGCGTCGGCTTCGTCCATCTCGCCCCACTGGCCACCGAGGGACCAGGCGCCCATGCTGATTTCCGAGACTCTGAATCCAGTCTTGCCGAGGGTTCGATATTCCATTGGTACTCCTGTCGGGATTGGGCGGGCTAGTTGGGAAAGCCGTCGCGCTGGAGGCGGGCGATGGCGCTGAGTTCGTCGTCGGCGAGCGGACGCATGTTGCCGACGCGGACATCTTCGTCGACGTGCTTGGGCCGGAAGGCCCCGGTGAGCGCGACCGAAACGCCGCGGTTGGCGAGGACGTAGAGCAGGGCGGCCTGGGTGATGGTGCGGTCTTCGCTGGCCAGGAAGGCCAGCTTGGCGGCGCGGCGGATTAGCTCTTCGACATCGGCGCGCTGCATCCGGCTGCGCTCGTCGTCGGAGCTGAATTCGTCCATGCTGTCGATGGTGCCGGTGAGGAGGCCGTCGGCGAGGACGCCCTGGGCGACGATGCCGACTCCCTTGGAACGGGCCAGGGCGAAGGTCTCGGCGTCGCCGGCTTCGAAGATGTTGTAGCGGACGCCGACGACGTTGACGCGGGCGTCGAGGAGCGGGCCGAGTTCGGCGTCGGAGTTGGAGATGTCGACGCCGACGAAGCCGGCCTTGCCGGTGCGCTCGATGCGCTGCAGGGCCTCCAGGCAACCGCCTTCGTCGAGCTCGGCCTGGGTGGGGTTGTCGAGCATGAAAAGATCGACGTCGTAGCTCTTGAGTCGCTCGATGCTGGCGTCGAGTCCGGCGACGAGGGAGTCGTAGGAGAAGTCGCGCTTGAGGGCGCCGTCGTCAACTTCGAGCCCGCCGAGAGCGCCGATGACCCAGTAGTCGCGGTCGCGGGCGATGGCCCGCCCGATGACTTCCTGGCCGTGGCCGTCGCCGTGGGCGGGGCTGGTGAGGATGAAGTTCATGCCGAGGTGACGGGCGCGGGCAATCATCTGGACCGAGGAGTCGTCGTCGGCCTCGCCTAGGCCGTAGGGGACGGGTTCGCCTTTTTCGCGCAGCCAGACGGTACCGCCGATTTCGCGGGTGCCGAGGCCGATTTCGGACACCCGGAGGCCGGGATGCCCGGGGGCGCCGAGTTCGCGATAGCGCATGGGATTCTCCTAGTCGATCTGGCGTTTTGGGGCTTCTATTGTTATCGCCCGCCGCCCGCGGAGCAAACGCTAGGGGGCGGGGCCGGGCCGGATGGCGCGCACGCGGCGGACCCCGGGGACACCCTGGAGCTGGCCGTGGGAGCAGTGGGGGAGAAGGAAGCAAGACCCGCAGTCGGGGGTTTTGCAGCAGGTGGCTTTGCCGTGCTGGATGATCAGCGCGTGCAGCTCGGCGTATTGCTGAAGGTCGGGGGGGAGGGCGGCCATGATGACTTCGCGGAGGCGCTTGCGAGAGATGTCGGCGGGGGCGACGCCGAGGCGGTCGAGGAGACGGACGGTGTAGGTATCGATGACGAAGGAGGGCTGCTGGGCGGCGTAGAGGATGATGGCATCGGCGGTTTCGGCGCCGATGCCCCAGATGGCGAGGAGCTGTTCGCGGAGGGTGTCGAGAGGCAGGCTGAGGAACTTGCCCAGGTCGCCGTCGTGGTTGTCGAGGACGTGCTCGCAGAAGGCGGCGAGCTTGGCGGCCTTCTGGTTGTAGTAGCCGGACGGGCGGACGAGCTCGGCCAGTTCGACCCGGGAGAGGACGGCGATGCCGGTGATGGAGTCGGCGCCGCGGGCTTCGATGTTGTCGAGGGCGCGGCGGGCGTTGGCCCAGGCGGTGTTCTGGACGAGGATGGCGCCGGCGCACATTTCGAAGGAATGCCGGGCGGGCCACCACTCCTGGGGGCCGTATTCGGCGAGGAGTTGCCGGTAAAGCGTGCCGAGACGCTCACCGAGGCGGGGCGGGTGGAACCAGTAGCTGTCGGCGGCTTCGGGATCAGGCGGGGTCGTCGAAGCCGTAGCCCTCCGAACGGTCGGCGGCCACGGCGGTGGCGGCGGCGATGAATTGGTCGACGTCCATGGCGCCGAGGTCCTGTTCGGAGCGCAGCCGCACGGAGACCTGGCCGGCTTCGATGTCGCGGTCGCCGACGACGAGCATGTAGGGGATCTTCTGCAACTGGGCGTTGCGGATCTTGCGGTTCATGCGCTCGCCGCGGGCATCGACTTCGACGCGAAGCCCGGCGGCGCGCAGGCGCTCGGCAGCCTCGTAGCAGTAATCGTGATGGCGGTCGGCGATGGGGATCAGCATGGCCTGGACGGGGGCGATCCAGACGGGGAAGGCGCCGGCGTAGTGCTCGATGAGGATGGCGACGAAGCGCTCCATGGAACCGAGCAGGGCGCGGTGGACCATGACCGGGCGCTTGCGGGCGCCGTCTTCGTCCTCGTATTCGATGTCGAAGCGCTCGGGGAGGTTGAAGTCGACCTGGACGGTGGTGAGCTGCCAGGTGCGGCCGATGGCGTCGCGGACCTGGACGTCGATCTTGGGTCCGTAGAAGGCGGCTTCGCCGGGGACGCGGGTGTAGTCGAGACCTTCGGCTTCGAGGGCCTGGACGAGGCCGGATTCGGCGAGCTCCCACATGTCGTCGGCGCCGACGTACTTGTCGGAACCGTCTTCGTCGCGGACGCTGAGGTCGATCTGGAGTTCGGTGAAACCAAAGGTGCCGAGGATGAAGCGGGCGATGTCGAGGGCGGCGGCGACTTCGTCGGCGAACTGATCGGGACGGCAGAAGATGTGGGCGTCATCCTGGGTGAATCCACGAACGCGGAGGGCGCCGTGGAGGACGCCGGATCGCTCGAAACGGTAGACGGTGCCCAGCTCGCCCATGCGAATGGGCAGGTCGCGATAGCTGCGGGTGCGGGAGCCGAAGATCTTGACGTGGAAGGGGCAGTTCATCGGCTTGTTGATGAAGGACTGGTGCTCGAGTTCCATTTCAGGAAAGAGCCCCTCAGCGTACCAGCGGGTGTGGCCACTGGTTTCCCAGAGCTCTTTGCGGCCGATGTGGGGGGTGAAGACGATGTCGTAGCCGCGCTTGCGGTGCTCGGCGCGCCAGAAGCCTTCGATGATCTCGCGCAGGACGCCGCCTTTGGGATGCCAGAGGACGAGGCCGGCGCCGACTTCGGGGTTGATGGAGAAGAGGTCGAGTTCGCGAGCGAGGGTGCGGTGGTCGCGACGGAGAGCTTCTTCGCGCTGGTGGAGATACTCCTTGAGATCTTTCTTCGATGGGAAGGCGGTGGCGTAGATGCGCTGCAGCTGGGGGCGCTTCTCGTCGCCCTTCCAGTAGGCGCCGGCGATGGAGAGGAGCTTGTAGACGCCGACGCGGCGGGTATCGGTAACGTGGGGCCCGGCACAGAGATCGAAGAAGTCGCCGGAGCGATAGATGGAGATGGTTTCGCCGGTGGCGGCGAGGTCACGGATTGCCTCGACTTTGTAGGTCTGGCCGGCGTCGCCGAAGAGCTTGAGGGCGTCATCGCCGGAGACTTCTTCGTAGACGAAGGGATCGGCGGCTTTGGTAATGGCCCGCATACGCTGTTCGATTTCCTTGAGATCTTCGGGGGTCAGCGGTCGGGGGAGATCGAAGTCGTAGTAGAAACCGGTGTCGATGGGCGGGCCGAAACCAAGCTGCGCGTCGGGAAACATCTGCTGGACGGCGGTGGCCATCACATGGGCGCACGAGTGGCGCATGGTTTCGAGTTCGGTCATTGCCATTGGGTGGTCTCCGGCGTGATTGTAGGAACGGGTGGCGGGTGCGACGGGACCCGGTCGCGCGGGCGGGGAGCCCCTCCTCGACGTCCCGGCTAGCGGGGGCGGCGTCGGGAGGGGGCGGTAGTGACGGTGGGACGGCTGGCTGGAAGCAAGGTTGGCTTTCCCGGTTGTGAAGAAATCGGCGGCCGGCCGGCCACCGATAATTCAGCGTAGCACAGGGAATTGGCGGTTTCGCCGTCTGGCGGTGGGAGTCCGGAAGGCCCGGACCGGCTTGCATCTTCCCGGCGCAGGTTCGATAGTGACGGTCGCCGCGGATTCGAGCCACCCCCGCGGCGCGGGGACCGACAGTTGCTCTACCTCTTCCTACATATCGGCGCGGCGAACCTGTTTGCGCTGGTGACGCGCTACGCCCACGGGGTGACGATGACGTATTTCACGGTGGGGGCGGTGAACTACGCGACGGCGATGGTGGTGGCCGTGACGTGGGCGATGGTGGACGGGGGCCTGGTTTTCGAGTGGCCAGTGGTGGTGTTCGGCCTGGTTCAGGGCCTGGTCTACCAATCGATGTATATCGTGCTGTTCGGGATGATCGCTCTGGGCGGGCTGAGCGTGTCTTTCACGATCAACCGGCTGGCGATCGCGATCCCAATCGCCGGCGGCATTTTGCTGTGGGGCGAGGCGCCGTCGGCGTTTCGGTTTGCCGGGATCCTGGC
>CAYYTN010000205.1:0-4997 GCA_964474495.1 uncultured Chloroflexota bacterium | reverse complement strand
CTCGGCGGCGGGCCCGCCGCCGAGGTAGCTGTCCACGCCGTTCACGAACTCGAGGGCCTCGACGGCGGCGACGGCCTGCTGGACGGACCGGCGGTATTCGGGGTCGTCGACGGTGCGGCCGGCGCCATCGAAGACGAGCAACGGCTCGGTGGCGTTGAAGCCGAAGTCGCGCTCCAGTACGCGGGCGACGCGTTCGGACTCGGCGTCGGGGAGCGAGTAGCCGCCGGCCTTTAGCTCTCCGGAGAGGCGCGGGGCGAAGGCCCCGCCGGCCACGGCGGCGACGAGCCAGAACGCGACCACGGTCCGGCGATGGCGGTAAACAAAGCGACCGAGCGCGTTGAACATGGATCTCCCTGAGAGAATCGCGGACCGGGGCAACGCCGGTGGGGCCGCGATTCTGGCCGATCGCCATTGTGCCCGATGGCCGCGATCCGGCTCAACCGATCGCCGCCGGCCGCGCCGGCGGGGCCGGGCAAACCTGTCGCCGGGGCCCGAATCGCCCAAACCGGTGCTATTCTTCCGAAGGGCAGCGCAACCGGCGCCCCAACCCCGTGAGGATATCCCTGGCATGCACTGTCCCCGGTGCGGAAAATCCGACCTCAAGGTCGTAGATAGCCGCGACAACGCCAACGGTGTGCGGCGGCGGCGGCAGTGCTTGAGTTGCGAGTACCGGTTCACGACCTACGAGCGCCTGGAGCAGTTCCTGTGCCCGCAGTGCGGCTCTACCGAGTCCCGGGTAATCTCGGCCGAGCTTGCCGAGAACGGTGTGCGCCGGCGACGCGAGTGTCTGGATTGCAGCCATCGCTGCACGACGGTGGAGCGCTCGGACATGGCGGCGTTCCTGGTGCGCAAGCGGGACAGCCGCCGCGAGGAGTTCAATCGCAGCAAGATCTTCGAAGGGGTCCGACTGGCCTGTCTGAATCGCCCGGTGGCGGTGGAAGACATTGAAGAACTGGTTGATTCGGTGTCGTCGGAGGTCCTGAACGCCGGACTGTCGGAGATTTCGGCGCGCCGGATCGGCGACATGGTGATGGAGCGGCTGCGGGATATGGACGCGGTGGCGTACGTCCGATTTGCTTCGGTATACCGCCGGTTTGAGGACGTGGACAGCCTGGCGGAAGTGATCGGTGAGATTAAGGCGCACACGCGCCGGCGCGAGCTGGAGAACATCCAGCCGCGGCTGATTCCCGACAAATAGTCGGCGCGCGCACCGGCCTTGCGGGCGCCGGTGTCCCGGTTCCCGACCCCGGCAGACCGGTGAATCGGCGTTGACCTGCATCGGAACGACTGATAGATTCGTTCCTCAACTTGTAGGCCGGGTGGCGCGTTCCAGGAGAAGGCGTTCCCCCGTACCGACCGGTGGGCCGAGAGCAAGCGACGTAGATGTCGCGGGTCCGCCGTCGCCATCATCGTTGCGCGCGGGTGATGGCGGAAGGTACCCGGTCCGAATTCGCGGGCATAGAATAGTGGGAGAGAGCAGTTGGATAACAAAGACGGATTCCTCGCCGCCGTATCGCGGCGCCGACTTCTCGGTGGCGGCCTGGCCGTTGCCGGTGGTGTGGTCCTGGCCGCGTGCGGCGAGGCCGAGGTAATCGAGAAGACGGTCGTCCAGGAGGTCCCGGTCGAGCGCATCGTCACGGTCAAGGAAGAAGTGCCGGTCGAGATCGAGGTTCCGGTCGAGGTCGTCAAGGAGGTCGAGAGCGTGCGGGTCGTCACCGACCCCTGGGGCATCGTTTCGGTCAGCCCCGGCGACACGATCAAGATCGGTCTTGTGACGGTCCTGACTGGCGATCTGGCAAACCTGGGCATCGACATCCGCAATGGCGCCCAGCTGGCGTTTGACGAGACCCCGGAAGTGAAGGGCTTTGCGGTTGAGATGCTGGACGAAGACGGCCAGTGCAGCGGCGAGGGCGGCACGGCGGTGGCCAACAAGTTCGCGGCCAACCCGGACGTCGTCGCCGTGGTCGGTCACATGTGCAGCGGCTCGTCCGAGCCGGCTTCGGTGATCTACGAGCGAGCGCACATTCCGATGGTGTCGCCGTCCTCGACGGCCGTTTCCTTCACCGCGCGTGGCCTGGCGGTCACGAACCGCGTCTGCTGGAACGACCGGATCCAGGGCACGGCGGCGGCCGATTTCGCGTTCAACACGCTCGGCGCCACCAAGGCGGCCATGATCCACGACCAGAGCTCCTACGGCGAAGGCCTGGTGCAGGTGTTCCAGGGCGCGTTTGAGGAACTGGGCGGCGAAGTCACGGCCTTTGAAGGCGTCACCGTCGGTGACAAGGACTTCCGCGCGGTGCTGACGACGATCGCCGATGGCGCCCCCGATCTGCTCTACTTCGGTGGATTCCAGGGCGAAGGCGCGCTGCTGGTGGCGCAGAAGAATGAGGTCGGTCTTGAGGACGCGATCTTCTTTGGCGCGGACGGGATCAACAGCCAGGTCTACATCGACTCCGCGGCCGGCGATGCCGAGGGGTCGTACTCCTCGTTCGCCGACTTCGGCGAGACCGATGCCGACTTGCTGGCCGGTTTCCTGGCGAACTACGAAGAGAAGTTTGGCGAGCCCCAGGGGCCGTTCAACGCGCACGCGTTCGATGCGGCGGCGATCATCATTGCCGCGATCGACTCGGCGTCCGAGATCGACCCGGACGGCAACCTGCTGATCCGCCGTAGCGAGGTGAACGACGCGATCAGGGCCAACCACGGCTACCAGGGCGTCTCCGGCGTCATCGATTTCAACGAGATCGGCGACGGCGGCCAGGGAACGGTCGGGTTCCAGATCGTCACCGACGGCGAATGGGCCGCGGTCGAATAGCCGGCGGCGGCATTCGATAACGATGTAACGGGCGGACGGCCGGACAACCGGCCGTCCGCCGTCGTTCTTTCGGACTCAACTCCATGGCGACAACATCTACCACGGTGGCGCGCTCGGCCGCCTTTTCCAAGCGGGCCTTTCTGACGATCCTCGGGGTGCTGATCGGGGGTGTGCTCGCATTTCGCCTTGGCCAGACCATCTACGACCAGGTCTGGGGACCCGAAGTCTGGATTCGCAACCTGATCAACGGGCTGGCGTTGGGGGCGGTCTACGCCCTGATCGCGCTGGGCTACACGCTGGTGTACGGGATCCTCTTCATGATCAACTTCGCCCACGGTGAGGTACTAATGTTGGGCGCGATGGCGGGCTTCTTCGTCCTGGACGCTTCGATCAATTCGGGCTTCCTGGACGCCAATACGTTCCTGACGATTGTCGTCGTTTTCATCGCCGGGATGTCGGCGGCGGTGCTGGTGGGGGTGCTGCTCGAACGGATCGCCTACCGGCCACTGCGCGGGGCGCCGCGACTGGTGCCGCTGATCAGCGCCATTGGGGCGTCGATCTTCCTGCAGAATGCCGCCCTCCAGGCGTTTGGCGCGAACGTCAAGATCTACCCGACGCCGCAGATCACGGGTCTTTCGGGCGGGCAGCGCTTCGGCGAGGTGTTCGTCGCGAACACCAGCATCATGATCATGGTCCTGGCGGTCATCACGATGGTGGCGCTGGTGCTGATCGTGAACCGCTCCCGCTTCGGCAAGGCCATGCGTGCGGTGGCGGAAGACAAACCGACGGCGCAGTTGATGGGCATCGACGTGGACCGCATCATCTTGCTGACGTTCGCGCTGGGTTCGCTCCTGGCCGGGATGGCCGGGGTGATGCTGGGTTTCCACAACCGCCAGGTGACGCACATGGTGGGATTCATGCCGGGGCTGAAGGCGTTTACGGCGGCGGTGCTGGGCGGGATCGGCAATGTGCCGGGGGCGATGCTGGGGGGCTTTTTCCTGGGGCTGGCGGAATCGCTGGGCCCGACCGCATTCCAGATCCCGTCGGCCTATAAGGACGTAATCGCGTTTGGCCTGCTGGTGCTGATCCTGATCTTCCGGCCGACGGGCCTCATGGGCGAGCGGCTCTCGCGCGAGCGCGCCTGACGTGGGCGCCGCGCTGCTCCCCGCGACGCGTCCCGGGCTGGTCGGCGGCGGGGCGGCGATCGCGATCGTGGTGCTGGGCATGGTCCGGGCGCTGAACGAACGCGAACTCGCCGGGCTGCCGGTCGGCAACTTGCTGGTGGGCCTGATCGCGCTGGCGGTCGGCTATCGGGCGGCCCGCGACGCGGTCGGCGCCGCTTCGCGCCCGGGCGCCGGGCTGACGGCGGGCCTGGCCGCCGGGCTGTTCCTGGCGGTGTTCATGCTGTTCACGCGGGTCCCGGGGGTCAGCGATAAGCTGGTCCAGACGGCCCCCGAAGATACCGACGCCATCCTGTTTGGACTGGGGGCCGGAGGCGCGGGGATCATCGTTCTGGCCGGCCTCGGGCTGGGGCTGGTGGGCGGCGCGCTGGCCGCGCTCCCGCCACCGCCGGCGCGGCTGCGCGGTGCGCTTCCGCAGACCGGCTCCGGCCGGCGGCGGCTGGCCCCGGGCACATTGCTGGGTCTCCTGATCGTGGCATTGGCACTGATCGCGGCGCCGATGTTCGCCGGGCAGTACTGGAACCACGTCTCCACCAGCGTCGGCATTTTCGTGCTGATGGGGCTCGGGCTGAATGTGGTGGTCGGGTACGCCGGTCTGCTGGACCTGGGCTACGTGGCTTTCTTCGCGATCGGCGCCTACGCCATGGCGATCTTGAGTTCGCCGGAGCAGGGCATCGAGATGAACTTCTGGCTGGCGCTCCCAATCGCGATGGCGGTCTCGGGCGTCTCGGGCACGCTGCTTGGGATCCCGGTTCTGCGCATGCGCGGCGACTACCTGGCGATTGTGACGCTGGGCTTCGGGGAGATTATCCGCATCTTCAGCCAAAACCTGACCGACCTGACCGGCGGCCCGCAGGGGGTGCGTGACATCGCCCGGCCGGAGGTGGCCGACCGTGTGTTCACCGCGCGCTTCTTCGACAACCCGCAGCAGTTCTACTTCTACCTGATCGCGACCGGGGTGGTGCTGGTGGCGATTATGTCGGCGCAGTTGCTTTCGTCGC
>CAYYTN010000204.1:0-5026 GCA_964474495.1 uncultured Chloroflexota bacterium | reverse complement strand
GCCACGTTGCCGTGGCCAAAGATGCCGAACATCGTCGGGATCAGGCGCTGGCGTTCGCCGTCGCGCTCGCTGTACTGCGCCTGCAGATACTTCACGATCGCCTGGCCGGCGGTGAGGCGGATGGTCGAACCGTTTTCGCTTGCCATGCTCGATACCTGTCCTTGCGCGACGGGGAGTTCCCCTTTGAACCTCGGGTGGGCGTGATTCTACAACGCCGCCGATCCCGGGTTCAGCGCCGCCCGCGAGCCTCCCCGCGCCCCCCCCCGGGTTCCGGCTCAGCCGTCCCGCGGTTCCGGGTTCAGGCCCCGTAGTTCGTGCACCGGCTCCCGCGACATCAATTGCTCCATCCCCTCCGCCACCGGCAGGCCGGCGAACAGCACCGCGCGCATCGTCTCCGTGATCGGCATCTCCACTCCCAGGCGCTTTGCCAGCACGCCGGCCCCGCGGGTCGTGCCGATCCCCTCCGCCACCGTGTCCATGTGCTCCGTGATCTCGTCCAGCGAGCGGCCCAGCGCCAGTTGCTCGCCGACGTAGTGATTGCGCGACTGGGGGCTTTCGCAGGTGGCGATCAGGTCGCCCACCCCGGCCAGCCCGCCGAAGGTCAACGGGTTCGCCCCGGCCGCTATCCCCAGCCGGGTCATCTCCGCCAGGCCGCGGGTCATCAGCGCCGCCTTGGCGTTGTGCCCCAGGTGCATGCCGTCGGTCATGCCGGCGCCGATCGCCACGATGTTCTTCAACGCGCCGGCCAGTTCCACCCCGACCAGGTCGTCGCTGGTGTAGGCCCTGAACCACGGGGTCGAAAACGCCCGCTGCACCCGCTCGGCGACCGCGCGGTCGGGCCCGGCGATGACCGTTGTGGTCGGTTCCCGGGCGGCGACCTCGCGGCCGATGTTGGGGCCCGAGAGGGCCACCCAGCGCTTGAGCAGATCGGGCTCCAGGATGCCGGCGGCGACTTCGGACACCCGCTGCCCGGTGTCAACAGCGATGCCCTTGACGGCGCTGATGATGACGGCGTCGTCGGGCAGGTGCGCCTGGAAGACCCGCAGGTTCTCGGCGAGTGAACGCATCGGTACGGCGATCAACGCGATACCCGTGCCGGCCAGCGCCGCGGCCGCGTCGGGGGTGATCCGCAGGCGGTTTGAGAGTGGGATGCCCGGCAGGAAGCGGGCGTTTTCGCGGCGTCGTTCGATCTCGGTCGCCTCGTCCGGGTTGCGCACCCAGAGGCGGCAGTCGTGGCCGATCTCGTCCAGCACCACGGCCAGCGTCGTTCCCCAGCCACCCGATCCGAGAACGGCGATGCTTTCGGCCACTTTGCCCCCTGCCTGTTGCGGTCCCGCAGTTTAGCCGCCGGTTGCCGCCGGCTGCGCCCGCCGCGCTTGTCTCCGGGGCGGGTCCTCGGCTATACCTTCGAGGTTGCCTCGCGCCGCTCGATCTCCGGCGCCTCTCCTCGATCGGCTCCGCCCCCATGTCGACCGCCGCGCCCACCGTGCCGCCGGCCGCGCCCCGGATGTCCCGGGGTCGGCTGCTCGCGGCCACCCTCGTGGTCGGCATGGGCGTCACCCTCTCCACGCTCACCGCGAGCATCGTCTTCGTTTCCCTGCCCTCCCTGGCCGAGGCCTTCTCCGTCGAGCTCGCCACCGTGCAATGGGTCGTGATGGCCTATTTCATCGGTGTTTCCAGCCTCCACCTGTCGGTCGGCCGCATCGCCGACCTCTTCGGACGTCGCCGGGTTTACCAGGTTGGCTTCGTCATCTTCATCGTCGCCTCGCTGCTGTCCGGACTCAGCCCCTCGGTCGGGTTCATGATCGCGGCGCGCGTCCTGCAGGCCGTCGGCGCATCGATCATTCAGGCCAACGGCCCGGCGATCATGACCTACGTCTACCCGCCCGAGGAACGTGGCCGCGCCCTCGGCTATTTCGGCATCTTCGGGGCCATCGGCTTCTTCACCGGCCCCATCGTCGGCGGGCTGATCCTCTCCGTCGCCGACTGGCCGTGGGTGTTCTACGCGCTGATCCCGGTCGCCGGCGCCGCCCTGCTCGCCGGGGCGTTCGTCCTGCCTTCGATCCCGGCCGCCCGCGGCGGGCGTTTCGACCGACCCGGCGCGATCCTGATCGCGTTCATCTTCGCGCCGACCGTCTACGCCTTGAACACCGGCTTCGATGCCGGCTGGACCTCGCCGTTGGTTCTGCTGGCCATCGTCGCCGCGGTCACATCGGTGGTGCTGTTCTACTTCCGCGAGCGCGCCGCCCGGCACCCTCTGGTGGACCTGAACCTCTTCAAAGTCATCGACTTCCGCACCGCCGTCGTCGTCTCTCTGCTCGGCTACATCTCGATCGACAGCGTGAACCTGCTGATGCCGTTCTTCATGCAGCGCGTTATGGACACCTCGCCGGCCACCGTCGGTCTCGTCCTCGCCTCCATCCCGGTGGTCACCGGCCTGATCGGCGTCCTGGCCGGCTACCTGAGCGACCGCATTGGCTCCCGCCTGCCGCGCAGCTTCGGCCTGTTGATCCTGGCCGGCGGGCTCGCCAGTTTCGCCCTGCTGGGGCCGTCGTCCAGCATCTTGCAGGTTCTCGTCGGCATGATTCTCGTCGGGCTCGGCCGCGGGTTCTTCGTCACCCCCAACACCAGCGTCATGATGGGCTCCCTGCCGAGCGAGCGCCTGGGCCTCGCCGGCGGCTTCGTCGCCGCCTCGCGGACGTTCGGGCGGGCCTGCGGCCAGGCTCTCTGGGGCGGCGTCTTCGGCATGGTCGTCGTGTCGATCACCGGACTGGCGGTCAGCGAGAGCCCGGTCGAGGCCCTGTTGTCCGGCTATCGCGTAGCGTTCATCGCCGCCGCCGGGGTCGCGTTGCTGGCGACCGCAATGTCGTTCGCCCGGGGCGGCCCACGCCGCATCTGAGGCCGCCGACTACGGTCCGGCCCGGCTCGTCGATGAAGCCGGTACCGGCGGCTCGTATACTGTTCGCCCGACCTCGACCGTGCCGGGGATCGCACCGTGCCTTCGTTTCCAAGGCGCCACAGATGGGTCTGGTTGTTGGATCTCGATCGACTGAAGCGCACCCTCCTGATCATGGGCATCCTGGCCCTGGGGGTCTACCTGGGCCAGTTCCTCTGGGCGCTCGGCGCGCGATTCGGGTTCGTGATCGTCGTCTTTCTGCTGGCCTGGCTGCTCAGCTTCATGATCCTGCCGGTCGTCCGCCTGATGCGTCGGGGGCACCTGCCCTACCTGCTGGCGACCGCCGTCGCCTACCTGGTGATCATCGGGTTTTTCACCCTCTTCGGCGTGTTCCTGGCCCCCTTGATGATCGACGACCTCACCGACCTGACCCGCTCCGTGGCCGAGTACCGCGACGATCTCCTGCCCCTGGTGCGCGATTTCGAAGAGTGGCTCGTCGGGATTGGGATCCCCGAGGGCGCGCTTGAGGATGCCCTTACCGGCTCCACCAGCAACTTCGCCGACTTCGCCGGCGCCGCCGCCGTTGAGGCCCTGGACGCCCTCACCGGCGTCGCCTCGGCCATCTTCGGGATCCTGGTCACCATCGTTCTTTCCTTCTACCTGGTGTTGAACTGGGACCCGACCGTGCTCAAACTCGAGCGCACCCTGCCCAGCCGTTGGGGGATTCGCCTGCACGAGGCCCTGCGGGCCGTCGAGCATGCCTTCGCGGCGTATTTGCGAGGCGTCATCGCCGAAGTGCTCATCTTCGGCATCGCCACCGCCATCGCCATGTCCATCGGCGGCGTCGAATACGTTGTGCTGGTCTCAATCGTTTCCGGGCTGCTCCTGGTCGTGCCCTGGATCGGCGCCGTCATCGGCATCCTCCTGCCCATGCTCGCCGCCTCGCTCGACTCCTGGACCACCGCCCTCTGGATCGGTCTCGCCCTCACCGTCGTCGAGTTGACCATCGACAACGTCATCAAGCCCACCGTCGTCGGCATCGCCGCGCGGGTCAATCCGCTGGTCATCATCGCTTCGATCCTCGTCGGCACCACCGCCGTCGGCCTCTGGGGAGCCGTCTTCGCGGTGCCCTTCGGCGCCCTGGTCTACATCGCCGCCCGCACCGCCTTCTATCGCTGGGTCGCCCGCCGTCCCGACGATCCCGGTTTCGACCCGGAAATCGCCGACACCCCGGGCGTCCGCCGCGACGGCTTCAGCCACCTCACCGACGCCTGACGGCCGGCCCGCATGAGTCCCTCCCGACGCCCGATGTTGCCGCCCGACAAGATCACCCCCGGCGGACCCGCCGACTATCTCGAAGTCATGGCCCGCGCCATCTTCCAGGCCGGAATGTCCTGGGAGGTCATCGCCGGCCGCTGGCCCGGGATCACCGAGGCCTTCGCCGGATTCGACCCGACCCGGGTCCGCGAGATCGACGCCGCGGGCATTGACGAACTGATGGACGACGAGCGCGTGATCCGCAACCGGCGCAAGCTCGAGGCCATCGCCGCCAACGCCGGGCGCATCCTTGAACTGGACGCCGAGCACGGCGGCTTCGACCGCTACTTGGACGCCGCCGGCGACTTCGACGGACTAACCGCCGCCCTGAAGCGCGACTTCCGCTTCCTCGGCGATTTCGGCAGCTACTACTTCCAGTACGTCATCGGCCGGCCGGTGCCGCCCTACGACGAGTGGCGCGCCTCGCTGGCCGCCGGCAAGGGCACGTCCACCGGCGACTAGCCCCGGTCCCGACGGCGAGCGAAGCGGGCAAGACCCCCGCTAGGGGGCCCGCGCCAGTTCGGCCTCCAGGACTTCGCGCAGCCGCGCCACCACCTCCGGCTCGCTCGCCGCGATGTCGTCGTTTTCGAGCGGGTCGTTGTCCAGGTCGAACAGCTTCGTGCCGTCTTCCAACTGCGACACGACCAGCTTGTAGCGCCCATCCCAGACCAGGTCGAAGTTGCGGACCTTGTGCATCGAGCTGGTCGCGCCGCCGCGATTCTCCAGGCCGGAGAAGACATACTCGTTCACGCCTTCCGCCCGGCCTTCCAGCACCGGCCGCAGCGACTTCCCGTCCATGCGCTCGATCGGGTC
>CAYYTN010000203.1:0-5030 GCA_964474495.1 uncultured Chloroflexota bacterium | reverse complement strand
GCGCCATCGAGGGCGGCGGCGGCGAGGTGCTGAACCGCATCTCCGACGTCCGCGCCGAGCTGCAACGCGCCTCCCAGTTGGCCGGGCTGGTCGGCGGGCGCAAGGGCCAGGAAATCGGCGAGCGCATCGCGCGCCTCGACGATCGCCTGGGCAGCCTGACCGGCAACTTCGACGAGATTCGCGACGAGGTCCTCGGGGAGTTGCGGGAAGGCCGCGAAACCGTCGAGAACATCCAGGGCGAGTACGAATCCGCCGTCGCCAACATCCAGGACTGGCAGCCCTCCGATTTCGGGCTCGACCGGGGCCGCACCAACGCCGCCCAGCGCGCCGGCATCGACGCCGCCCTCACCAGCCTGCAGGATGAGCGCGTCAGCCCGGTGGTCCGCGAACTGGCCGCCGCCGGGGCCCAGCAGGCGCACTCGCGGATCGGCGGCATCGCCTCGGCGCTCGGCATCACCGACCAGGCGACCATCGACGAGATCGCCGTCCTGGTCGGCGCCGAGATCCTGCAGGCCTACCAGGACGGCAACGGCGCCACGCTCGACGTCGACGCCCTGATCGCCAACATCGTCGCCGACATGGTCGCCGATGAAGAAGGCGAAGACGAATCCGACGACGGCGAGATCACCGATGTCCAGCCGGTGCTGGCCGACATCCGCGCCCCGGAAATCTGGACCGGCAACTTCCCCGACTTCCTCAGCGAACTCCAGGCCGAGGACGATTCGTCAATCGACGTCCTCAGCAACGAGGTCCGTCTTGGCCTCCCCGGCGAGGACGGCGGCGCCGTCAGCGGGTCATTCCTGTTCATCGTCGAGGCCACCGGCCCCAACGCTCCCAGCAGGGCCGCGCCGCGGACCGAGATCTGCACCATCCGGATCAGTCTCTGGGGCACCCTGGAAGGCGTGGTCGAGGCGGCCGAGCGTCCGGCCGAGCTTTCGGGCGCCGCCATCAGCAACTGGCGATTCGAGAACGTCAATTGCCGGCTTGGCTTCGACATCGACCTCACCGGAGAATACCTGGGCTATCCGGCAAACTGGCACGCCGACTGGACCGACTTCGGCTACATGGGCGTCATCGAGGGCGCCGAAGGCGACGACGACAACGTGGCCTTCGTGGTTGACGACTTGCTCGATCCCTAGCGCCTCGGCCCCGCCGCCAATCCCGGCTGCTACCCTCGTTTCCACGACGCCCGCCTCTGATCAATCGCGAGTTGCGACCATGACCGACCGGCTCACCCCCACCCCCGACCGCTTTCCCGGCACCCCCCGAATCGGCATCGGCATGCTCGGCTACAACCTGATGGGCAAGGCCCACACCAACGGCCTGCTCAAGATCCCGCACATGATGTACCCCCCGGCCGCCGTGCCGGTCCTGGCCAGCATCGCCGGCCGCACCGGGTCCGCCGTCGCCGAGGCCGCCGCCCGCTACGGCTACGCCAACTACTCCACCGACTGGCGCGACATCGTCAACGATCCGGACGTGCAGGTCCTGGACAACAGCGGTCCCAACAACCTCCACGTCCCCGCCTCCCTTGAGGCCATCAAGCTGGGCAAGCACGTCATCTGCGAGAAACCGCTGGGCATGAACGCCGCCGAGTCAAAGCAGCTCTGGCAGGCCGCCGAAGCCGCCGGGGTGAAGCACATGACCGGCTTCAACTACCGCTTCGTGCCCGCCGTACAGTTCGCCCGCCAACTCATCCAGGACGGCGTCATCGGCGACATCCGCCACTTCCGCGGCCAGTACCTGCAGCCCTCGCTGGTCGAGGCCGACGCCCCGCGCAAGTGGCGGCTCGACCGCGCCGAGGCCGGCAAGGGCACCCTGGGCGACCTGGGCTCGCACACCGTCGACCTGGCCCGCTATCTCGTCGGCGAGCCGGTCCGCGTCAACGGCATCGTCAAGACGATGGTCCCCGAGCGCCCCTCGGTCGAAGACCCGTCCGTGATGCAGCCGGTGACCGTCGACGACGCCTACGTCGGCCTGATGGAGTTCGGCGACGGCGCCATCGCCACCATCGAAGGCACCAAGTACGCCACCGGCCGCGACAACTTCAACCAGTTCGAGATCAACGGCACCCGCGGCTCGATCGCCTACAACCAGGAGGCCATGAACGAACTACAGCTCTACACCGACGACATCGGACCCGACGGCGCCAACGGTTTCCGCCGCGTCACCTGCAGCCAGCCCGGCCATCCCTATGCCGAGTACTGGTGGGCGCGCGGCCACATCATCGGCTGGGAGCACACCTTCGTGCACGAGCTGCACCACTTCCTGGACTGCATCGTGAACGACAAGGAAGTCGCCCCGCTCGGCGCCACGTTCGAGGACGGCTATCGCGTGGACGTAATTCTGGATGCCATCGCCGAGTCCTCGGCCAACAACGGCAACGGCGTAGCGATCAGCTTCTAGGCCGCCCGGCCAGACTCTCAGTCCGGGCGCGCCGACGTTAGCGCATCAACACCGCGCCGCAGGCCGCGGGAATCCCGCCCCTAGGCGCTCTTCCGCATCTTCTCGACCCGCTGGTACTGGTTCAGGAACTCGCGGATCAGGTCGCCGGTGCGACTGAAATCCAGCCCGAAATTGCAGCGCGCCAGTTCGGTCGTGCCCGAGCCGTCGCCGTCTTCGCGGATTTCCAGGATCTGGCTGGTCAGGGAGACCCTGGTCTGGCCCGGCCCCGGCCCGTTCCACAGCTTCTCCCACGGACGCTTGTCGCCCAGCGGGTCTTCCATGTTCAGCGCGAAATCCAGCCGGAAGCGCAGTCCCGGGGATTCGCTGGTGGTCGGGAGATTCTTCGGCACCCTGGCGACGGCGCCGCCGGCGCTCAGGTTGGTGATCTCGGCGCGCAACATGCGCTGCTCGGAACCCGCCGAGTTCTGCACCGTCAACACCGCGTTCGGCACGTTCACGTCCACCCGGTGGTCCTGGCGCCGCTGCACCTGCTTCCAGCTGTCCGGCACCGAAATCTTGATCACCCGGCCGTTATCTTCCACCTGATCCATCACCCTGGTTCGTCCCACCAGTCCAACGCCTTCCTTCTGGGCCGAGATCAGCAATTCGACACCGTCGCTGAAATGCGCGGATATCTCCTCGCCTTCCGGCACCTCTACTCCCATCCCGTCGGGTGAAATGTTGGCGATGTAGCCGTTGAACGAGCGATGAGTCTCGTCTTGGGCCACCTCCAGGTGGACCACCAGGCCGGTCTCGACAACTTCCTTCGACAAAATGGCAGCGTCCCACGGCGATCAATGACTGATCCCCATAATCTATGTTCGACCGAAAAGCCCGCTCCTAAAGACCCTCGGAATCTTCAGTCACACTCCGGCCGCCGGCCGCGTTGTCAATGGTGCGGGTGGAGGCCCTTCGAGGAGCGTCTCCCAGCCTCGGCGGGTGCTCCCCCGCAGCCTTTTTGAACCTGTGACCCGGCCGTTTCCGGCGCGCCCTTGCGACGCCGGTTCCGTCGCTACCGACACCCGGCCGAAGACGCCGCCGCTAACGAACCCGCCACCTCCGGCAGATTCCCCTTTGCCCGACGCCCCCGCTTTGTCCACACTTATGTCAAGGCGGGGGTCTCGAAAGGGCAGGTCCCATGATTTCCTTTGAAGCCAACTGGGTCGGGGTTCTCGTCGCCACCGTCATCGGCATGGTCGTCGGCGGCATCTGGTACGCGCCGCCGGTGATGGGCAATCGCTGGATGGCCTACATCGGCAAGACCAGGGCCGATATCGACGCCGAAGGCGGCCGCGCCATGGCGATGGTCATCGCCCTGATCGGCGCCGCCCTCACCGCCTACGCCCTGGCGCTCCTGCTGCACATGACCGGTATCACCGGAATCGGCGAGGCCATCGTGCTGGCTCTCATCGTCTGGATCGGGCTTGTCTTCAGCATGACCTGGATGGGCAACACCTTCGAGAATCGGCCCTTCGGGCTCACCATCCTGAACAACCTCAACCATGGCGTCACCTTCACGCTGATGGCCATCGCCATCAACGCCATCGGCTGATACCCCCCGGCCACGAACTCCCGGCGCCCGCCCTCAATGCAAACGCGCCTTGGCGGCGGGGCGTCCGGCCCGCGATAACCGTACAAACCTGAACTGGAGATCACTGCATGACCGAGATCGCTGAAGCCGGCCCCGCGCCGGACGCAATGCCGGCGCCGATCAGCGCCACCGGAACCAACCCGCGCGTCGCGCTGACCCTGGCCGGCATGATGCTGGCGCTCTTCTTGGCCGCCCTCGACGGCACCATCGTCGCCACCGCCGCGCCCTCGCTGGTAGCCAACCTGGGCGGATTCGACCTCTTCGCCTGGGTCTTCGCCGCCTACATGCTGGCGTCCACCGCGGTCACCCCGATCGCCGGCAAACTCTCCGACGTCTACGGCCGCCGCTGGGTGTTCCTGACCGGCGTGCTGGTGTTCATGCTCGGCTCGGCGCTGGCCGGAGCGTCGCAAAACATGGAATGGCTCATCATGTCGCGGGCCGTGCAGGGACTCGGCGCCGGCGTCCTGTTCCCGGTCTCGCTGGCGACCATCGCCGACCTGTATCCGCCGGCCAAGCGCGGCAAAGTGGCGGGCCTGTTCGCCGCCGTCTTCGGCGTCAGCAGCATCATCGGCCCCACCGCCGGCGGCTACCTGGTGGACAGCGCCAACTGGCGCTGGATCTTCTACGTCAACCTGCCCACCGGCTTCCTCGCCCTGGCCGTGTTGTTCTTCACCCTCAAGGACACCAACCCCGAAGGCGCGCGCCCGGCCATCGACTACCTCGGCGCCGCCGTGCTGACCGCCGCCATCACCACCACCCTGCTGATCACCATCTGGGGCGGCGCCGCCTTCGACTGGCTTTCCGCGCCGATGGTCGCCCTGGTCGCCGGCGCGCTGGCGCTCTGGTTCCTGGTCTGGTTCGTGGAGTCGCGGGCCGAAAGCCCGATCCTGCCGGTGGAGTTCTTCAAAGTCCGGGTCTTCACCGTCTCGATGCTGAGCGTGCTGCTGATCGGCGCCGCGATATTCGGCTCGATCCTCTTCATCCCGCTCTACAT
>CAYYTN010000202.1:0-5073 GCA_964474495.1 uncultured Chloroflexota bacterium | reverse complement strand
CAAAATCTTCCCCCACCCCGATTCGGCGACACGACCCGCACACCTGGCATGGACCATCCGCCCCCTCCTCGCAATTCAGAGCTTTCGCAAACTCCCGCGCCAGCGTCGCCTTCCCACACCGCGCCGGCCCCGTGAACACATACGCGTGCGCCACCCGCCCCCGCCGAATCATGCCCTTTAGCAGCCGAACCGCACGCCGGTGCCCCGCCACCTGCCAGTCAGCCACTGAGACGCTCCTTTCCTGCTTCCCCAAGAACCAGTCCAACCGCTCGTTCGCCGCCCGCCCCGGCCCCCGCGAGCCCTGGGAATCGCCATCCACCGGCCGCTCCTCCCCGCCGCCGTCGCCCCCAGGCGGGTTCAGGATTCTCCCTAACAGCCGACAATCCAACCACGGACGACCGTCGTGGTCACCTCCCTTAAGACCGGATTCGCATCCGCTCACCCGACCCGACGGCCCTGTCGATATGTCCGGGATTTGGAGTGTATACGTGATACCATTTTTCGCAGAGAAACTGTGGAAAGATAGCCTGTCCAATGGCCGTCGCAACCTCCGCTCCCACTCAACCCCGACCCGCCCGAACAGCCCGCGGCCGGCAGACCGGCGTGGCGGACGACTCCCCTTCGTCCGACTCCACAGCGCAACCGCAAGTCCCGCTCACAACCTGCGACCCAAACCCGCCCACCCGGGCATTTCAAACTAGGCTGAACCACCTATGGATCTAAGTCTCCTAATCGGTTTGATCGTCGGATTCGGCGCCCTCGGTATGGGACTCATCATGGAGGGCGGTGAACTCGGTGGCATCATCGGCATCCCGGCCTTCATCATCGTCGTTCCCGGCAGCCTCGGCGTCGCCATCGTTGGAAGCGGAATCGGCGGTGTAGCCAGGATCCCCAAGCTGTTCACCCTCACCCTGCGGCCTGTCGGAATGGATCCCGGAGAGCTCATGGGGCAGCTCGTCTCTCTCGCCGAGAAGGCCCGTCGCGAGGGACTCCTGTCTCTCGAAGAAGAATCTGAAGCCCTCGAAGAAGAGTTCCTGAAGAAGGGTCTCGGGCTGGTCATCGACGGCACCGATCCGGAGCAGGTCCGTGCCATCCTCGAAATTGATCTTCTCGTTATGGAAGAGCGCCACGAACTCGGCATCAAGATGATGAAAGGGCTCGGCGGCTACGCCCCCACCCTCGGCATCATGGGCACCGTCCTCGGCATGATCTCCGTGCTCGCCGAACTCGGTGGCAGCATCGAAGAACTCGGCGCCTCCGTGGCCCTCGCCTTCATCGCCACCCTCTACGGCGTCTCCACCGCCAATCTCGTCTGGCTCCCCGTTGGCGACAACCTCGAGCTCAAGAGCAAAGAAGAAGCCCACGTCAAAAACATGATCATCGAAGGCATCCTCTCAATCCAGGCCGGCGACAACCCCCGCATCGTTGAAGAGAAACTGCTCGGCTTCCTGTCACCCTCCGAGCGCGAATCCCGCTCCGCGGAAGCCGCCGCGTAGAGATAGCGCAGAACTCCAGTGGCAATGAAAAAGAAGGAATCCGGTGGCGAAGAGGGTGGTGATGAGCGATGGCTCATCACCTACGCCGACCTCATTACCCTGCTGCTCGTGCTCTTCCTCATCCTCTATTCCATCGCCAACCTCGACAACGAGAAGTTCAAACGCCTCAAAGGCTCCCTCGCCTCCGCCTTTGATGGCATCGGCATCTTCGCCGGTCAGTCGTCCGTCACCGGCGGCACTGGCGGCGAAGGCATCCTCGCCCGTTTTTCCTCTGTCGTGGAAAACGTAGTCTCCAAAGGTGGCGGGCCCGGCGACGCTGGCGGTGCCACCCTCTCCGAAACCACCGTCGAACAAGACTTCGAGTACATCAGCAACCAGATCGACGAACTCGTCACCGCCTTCGGCCTCCAGGAGAAGGTCAGTGTCGAACGCACCTCCGAAGGCATCGTCCTGAACCTTGCCGGCGACCTTCTGTTCCTCAACGCCCGCGCCGAGTTGCGCTCCGAATCATTCTTCGTCCTCGACCGCATCGCCGACATCCTGCGGCCGCTGCCCAACCAGATCCGGATCGAAGGCCACACCGACAACATCGTTCCCTTTGACCAGACCTTCCCCACCAACTGGCACCTTTCCGGCGCCCGCGCGCTGGCCGTTCTCCAGTTCCTCGAGGAATTCGGCAAGGTTCCCACCACCCGCATGCACTTCACCGCCTGGGCCGATCTCCACCCCGTTGCCGACAACAACACTCTCGAAGGCCGCCTGCAAAATCGCCGTGCCTCCATCGTCGTTCTCTATCCTCAACGCGGGCAGGCCGCCGGCGCCGAGGCTCTCAACGAAGAGATCCTCCAGCCTCAGCCCGAACCCACCACCGGAACCGCTATACCCAGTGAATAGTTGCCCCCGCTCCACTCCTCAGAACCCCGGAGAGCCTAGATGAACAGAATGGTCCTCATTATCGGCGTCGTCGTCATCCTGGTCGCCGGAGTTGGCGGTTTCCTGTTCCTCGGTCCCGCCCTGTTCGGCGGCGGCGAAGAGGCCGCCGCCGAATCTTCCGGAGGCGAAGGCGAGAGCCACGAAGAAGACGGCGAACCCGCCGAAGACGAAGCCCACGCCGGCGAACTCGGCGCCCTCCTCGCCATCCCTGAGCGGGTCGTCAATCTTTCCGGCGAGGGCCCCTATGCGGTCCTTCAGGTAACGATTACACTGGAGTTCAGCACACCCGAGGGGTATCACGCGGAAGGCGGACACGGCGGAAATCCAGTCCAGGAAGAATTCGATGCCGAATTGAAGGCCCACCTCGCCCCCATTGAAGACGGCCTCAACATCCTGTTGTCCGGCAAGACTGGCACCGACCCCGTCACCACTGAGGGCAAGGTCGAACTCAAAGAAGAAATCGAAGAGATCACGTCAGAGCCGTCTACTTCAACAACTTCTTCATGCAATAGGGCAGGCGCAATGGCCACCGAAGGAAAAGTCCTATCCCAGTCCGAGATCGACGCCCTCCTCTCCGCGTTCTCCGATGACGACGCCGAAGAGGGCGGCGAAGCCCCTCTCGCCCCTCCCACCCAGGTTCAGGTCGCCGCCCGGCCCGTTCCCCAGAACGTCCGCATCTACGACTTCCGTCGTCCCAGAGAGCAACTCCGGACCCTCACCAGCATCCACGAATCAGTAGCCCGGCTCCTCACCACCGCCATGACCTCCCAGCTCCGCACCAACGTTCAGGTCACCCTCTCCTCCGTCGAGCAGAGCAACTACGAAGACTACATCCGCGAACTCGGCGAAAACGCCATGGTCAGCGTCGTTTCCCTCGATCCCCTCCCCGGCGCCATCATCTGGGAAATCGCCGAAGAAAGCTCCTTTGCGCTCGTCGACCGCCTCCTCGGTGGAATCGGCACCACCATCCTCGAAACCCGCGAACTCAGCGAAATCGAAATCGCCCTTATCAAGGGCGTTGTCCGCAACGGCCTCGCCGCCTACCGCGACGCCTGGAGCAACATCGCCGACATCGATCCCGCCCTCGAAGAAACCTACGTCGGCCCCCAGTACGTCCAAATCGCCCTCGCCACCGACACCGTCATGGTCGCCGTGTTCGAAATCCGCATGAACGAAGAAACCGGCACCATGACAATGTGCATTCCCTACTCCGTCATCGAGCCCATCATCGGCAACCTCAGCACCCGCGCCCTCTTCGCCTCCAACCGCCACGAAGAACACGGCACCAACATGGGCGCCATCATCAACTCCCTGCAGGACGTCCGCGTGCCCCTCTCCGCCGTCCTCGGTCGCGTCAATCTCGACTTCTCCGACATCGTCGGGCTGCGCACCGGCAATGTCGTCGTCCTCGACTCCAAGCGCGACGACCCCATCCCGGTCTTCGTCTCCGGCGAACAGAAATTCACCGCGCGGCCCCGCACCACCGGCAAACACTTCGCCATTAAGATAGAAGACGCCACCAAAGACTACGAAGTACCCGAAGACCTCATCGACGCGATAATGGGCGACGAAACCGCCACCGTGATTGGCAATGATGACTGAAGAAACTGAAACCGCTCTGCCCGAAGAAGAAGACCTCGAAAGCGCCCTCGCCCTCGCGGCCCAGGACGATGGCGACGCCGATGTCCCCTCCATGCTCGGCGAAGACCTCGGCGATGCTCCCGCCATCCGCCCCGTCGAGTTTGCCGCCACCGACGAGGCCGACGCCCAGTCCCAGCAGAACATCGACCTTCTCCTCGACGTCCAGCTTGAGCTCACCGTCGAACTCGGTCGCACCACAATGTCCATCCGCCACATCCTCGCCCTCGGCGCCGGCGCCGTCGTCGAGCTCCAAAAACTCGCCGGCGAGCCCGTAGATATCCTCGTCAACAACCGCCCCATCGCCACTGGCGAGGTTGTGGTCGTCGACGACAATTTCGGCGTTCGTATCGCCGACATACTGGACCCCAAAAAGCGCATCGAAACTCTCACCTGAGATGAAGCGCCAGTTCTCAAGCTGGACTTCCGGTCTCACCCGCCGGTCTCAAGGCGTACCCGGCGGCCGAGCCGGTCCCTGGGCCAGTTTCCCCTCCGGCCGGCGCGGCAAAGGCTCCCTCTGGTCAAGCGGCTGGTTCTGGACCGCCGTCGTCGTCGGCATCCTGCTCATCTTCTCTCTCGTCACGCTCTCCGCCATTGGTCCCACGGCCGTCCCCGGCGCCTACCCTGACTCCGGCGCCCGCATCCTCGACCCCGAAGCCACCGTTCCCGAATACGACCCCTCGGTAACCACCCGGCCCGACACCCCCCTCGCGCCGCTCCTCATCGACATGGTCTGGAAACTCGGCCTCGTCGCCGGCCTCATCATCCTCACCGCCTGGGTCCTTCGCTTCATGCGTTCCCGATTCGGCCTTTTCGACGAACCCGGCCCCAGCGGCGGCACATTCGCCGTGTTGGACACCGTCACCATCGGTCCCGATCAGACCATCCACACCGTCGATCTCGGGCGCCGCGTCCTTGTCGTCGGCGCCACCGGCGCCAGCCTCACCAACCTCGCCGACGTCGACGATCCCGACGAAATCCTCTACCTGCGCCGCCGCTCCGGCCT
>CAYYTN010000201.1:0-5087 GCA_964474495.1 uncultured Chloroflexota bacterium | reverse complement strand
GGATCGGAGACCCAGCCGGACGGGCTGCTGCGGAATCAGTTCAGCGATATCCCCGAGGACCGGGTGCTGGACCTGATGGGGGTGGGCTACGTGCTGGCGGATCGCAAGGACGATGTGGAAATCGGTGGCGTGTTCGTGGACCGGGAGGTCGCGGTGCGGGTGGTGGGCCCGATCGAATTCGTTCTGGCGCTGCCCGAAACGTTGACGGTGGAGCGGGTGGTGGCGCTGGGCCAGGCATCGGGGTCGGAAGGGCTGCAGGTGCGGTTGCTGGAAGGCGGCGTGGTGGGCGCAACGCTCCCGCTGCCGGCGGGCGAGCTGCGATTCTCGGAGGCTGTGGCGGCCGTTCCGATGGACACCGTGAGGATCAGCCTTGTGGAGGGGGTGAGTCTGCATCTGGAGGGGATCACGCTGGTGGACACCACCGGCCGGCAACACCCCCTGTGGCTCGGGCCCGGCGCCCCGCTGGACCTGCTGGCGTGGACCGACGTGAAGGTGTACCGGGTGCGCGATCCGGCGCCGCGGGTAGAAATCGTCGGGGAGTTCGGACTGGCGGCCGGTCCCGAGGCGGCGGTCGAAATGCTGAGTGCGGACGGTGGACTGGATCCGCGGCGGCAGGTGGTGCTGGAGGTGTCGGACGGACTGGAGCGCGACGCGCCGCCGGTGCTGGGCGGGATGGCCGACTGGCTGCGCGGATTGCGCCTGCTGCCGCCGAAGGGGCGGCTGGGAGTGGTGGACGACGCCTTGCGAACGCAACTGGAGGCGGCGTCAACGGCCGGACCGGACGGCTGGCGGCGGCTCGGGATGGCGGACGGCGCGGTGGAGATCGTCGAGTACGCTCCGGAAGAGATCCGGTTGACGGCCGCGTCGACCGGACCGTCGCTGCTGGTCCTCAAAGACGCGATCTACCCGGGCTGGAAGGTGGAGATCGACGGCGTCGCGGCGCCCTTGCTGCGGGCCAACATCCTGCACCGGGCGGTGTTACTGCCCGGGGGCGAGCATGAAGTGACCTTCACCTATGAGCCGGGCGAACTGGTGGCCGGCGGGCTGATTTCGATCACGGCGCTGGTGGTGGTGGCGTTACTGCTGGCATGGCCGGCGATCACCGGCCGGCGGGGAGCGAGGACTGACGATTGAAGATCGCGCTGTTCGCGCCGTTCGCGTTGCGCCCCAAGGGCACCACCGTGGCGCGGGTGCTGCCGATGGCGCGGGCGCTGGCCGCCGCCGGGCACGAGTGCCTGGTGCTGGTGCCGCCCTATGACAACCCCGGGGAAGCCGGGGCGCCGCGTGTAGAAGGCGGGCTGCGGCTGGAGTGGCTGCCGGTGCCCCGGTGGGGTAGCGGGATCGGACAGGCGCCGCTGGCGATGCGGGGCTTTCGGCGGATACGGGAGTTCGCTCCGGACGTCGTGCACGTCTTCAAGCCGAAGGCCGTCTCGGGCCTGGTGCAGCAATTGGTCTGGAGCCGGTCGGCGGCGGCGCTGGTGCTGGATTGCGACGACTGGGAAGGCCGGGCCGGTTGGTCGCGGTTGGAGTCCTACCCGTGGGCGCTGCGGACGGCGTTCGATCTGCAGGAACGGTGGCTGCTGGGGCGCAACGACGCGGCGACGGTGGCGAGTCGGGAATTGGAAGACCGGATGCGATGGGTGGACCCGGGTCGGCCGGTGGTGAGGGTGGCGAATTTCCACGATCCGGCACGGCACGCCGGTTGGGCGGAAGCGGCGCGAAGGGTCGAAGGCCGGGAGTTGATGGGGCTGGACGCGCAAGTCCCCGTGGGCTTGGTGTATTCGCGCTTCTTCGACTTTCCAGTGGAGGGCTACGGCCGGCTGGTGAGCGGATTCCTGGAGGGGGCCCCGCAGGCGCAAGTGGTCATCGGCGGATCGGGCAAATACGGGCAGCAGGACCGGCTGCGGTTGCTATTGGAGCGAGCCGGGGTGGGCGATCGGGTGACCTGGTTGGGCTGGCTGCAGCCGGAAGAAATCGGATCGACGCTGGCGGCGGCCGATGTGGCCTTGATGCCGGCTCTCGACACCGTGGCGGCGCGGTCGAAATGCCCGGCGCGGCTGGTGGATCTGCTGGTGGCCGGGACGCCGGTGGCGGCCCACGATGTGGGCGAGGCGCGGACCTACGTAGAAGAGCGTCGCAACGGCCGGCTGGTGGCCCCGGGCGACATCGACGGGCTGGCGGCGGCCGGGGTGGATCTGCTGGATCCGCTGTTTCGGGAGCGGGTGCGCGGATTTCGAACCGAGCGGCTGGCGGGTGACCTATCGCCGGCGGACGCGGCGACGGAACTGGTGGGCATCTACGAGCAGGCGCGGGAGCGGCGCGGGCGACGCTGAGTCGCGGTGGCTAGGGCGGGGACCCGGTTGGGGAGGGCGATGGAGTCGGGCTCGCGGTTGGTTCGGCCGTTGGCGTTGGCGATGGCGTCGGGGTCGGCTCCGGGACAGGGGGCCGAGTTGGGAGCCGAACCGGCGTGGCCGTGGCGCCGGGCGTCACCCCCGGCGCGGGAGTCGGCGGGAACGTGACCCCGGGCGGCGCGGACGCATCGTCGGAAATCACCGGGGCCGCGGTGGGGACCGGTGACGGCGTAGGGCTGGGGGTTGGCGTGGGCGTCGGAGTGTCTTCAGGGATCAACTCGGCTTCCAGGGTGACAACAACGGTTTCCGGCTCGACCGACTGGAGTTCGGTATCGACCGGAGACAGGACTACCGGACGTACTTCATGAGTACCGACCGCGCGGCCGGCCATGCTGACCTCGGCCCGTATATCGCCGATTTCGAGCGCCGCGAGTCGCTCGGCGGAGCCGACCAGCACCACCTGGACCGAGGCCGGTGAGACCGAGGGGATGAGACCATCGGCCACATCGGCGATCACCACGCCGACGACGAAGGAGGCAGTGCCTTCGATGGCCGTGAGGTTGATGTTGACGCGGACTTCGAGGCTGCCGCGAATCAGCGTGATGCCCTCCGGGACGATGAGATTGACGTCGGCGCTGACATCTTCGGTGGCGCCGCCGATGTCCACCGGCTCGATCAGAATCTGATCCACGCTTTCGACCGCGCCGGGGGAGCCTTCGATCTCGACGCTGCTGGGGGTAATGTCGTAGCGGTTGGCCAGGTTGCCGGCCGAGGGCACCCCTACCACCTGCGCCCGCACCGGGACCGTCTTGCGGACGGTCACCGGATTCACCGGCACCTGCACATCGATGAGGCGGGTGGCGGCCTGGACTCCCTGGACTTCCTCGCCGGAATCGTTGACCGGCACGCCGGAGACCTGGCGGGAAACGGTGGCGTTGACTCCGGTGAGTACGATCTCGGCCTGTGGTTGGTAGATGACATCCTCGGTCCGGAAGCCATCGGCCGGCTCGCCGCGCAGGATCAGCCGAACCGGGACCGCCAGGACGATGCGCGAATCGAGCTGGATGGATATTTCGTCGGGCGTAATCTTCTGAATCACGACACTCGGGTCGGCCGTCTCCACCGACACCGGAAGAACGTGGAGGCCGGAGCCGACATCGGTGAGGTCCACGCGGGCGACAAAGCTGCGGGTGGTGAGGACGTTGAGACTCTCGCTGGGCCCGCGAACCGAGACCTGGATCGGCTGGACATCGCTCACCAGGACCAGGTCGTCGGCCACCCCCACCGGGTCCACGGCAATGTTGCCGGGGATGGTGACGGTCGTGGTGGGGTTCCGGTCGAGGGTGACGCCGATCCAGAAGATGCCGGACATCAGGACGGCGAGGCCGAACCGGGGGTTCACGAGCGCCACCAGGACCCGGCGGAGGCGGCGCAGGCGGAGTTGTAGGGGTATGTCGCGGGCCACGCTAGCGCCGGGTAAGCCAGGCCGGGAGGCCCTCGCGGAAGGTGCGGCGGCCCGGTGCGCGGGTGCGGAACAGCGCCCGCAGCCGGCGACGCAACTGGTCTTCCGTGAGGTGGCGGGCCAGCTTGCCGTCGACCGCCATCGAGATGCCGCCAGTTTCCTCGGAAACGATCACCGTGATCGCGTCAGACTGCTCGCTGATGCCCAGCCCGGCGCGGTGGCGGGAGCCCAGGTGCTGCTCGCGTTCGATGGCCTCGCTCATCGGCAGCACGCAGCCAGCGGCCAGCACCGAGTTGCCGCGGATAATGACCGCCAGGTCGTGCAGCTCGGAATTGGGATAGAAGATCGTCAGCAGCAGATCGGGCGAGATCGTCGCGTCGAGCCGGGTGCCGGTTTCGACAATCTCTTCCAGGCCGGATTCGCGTTCCAGCACCATCAACGCGCCCCAGGAACGCCGCGAGAGGTCGCCGGCAGCGCGGGTTACATCATCCACCAGGCGCTCCACCGTCGGGGTGTCGGCCTGGCCGAAGGGGTGCGCGATGTAGCCGCCGGTGCGCCCCAATCTTTCGAGCAGCCGCCGGAGTTCGGGAGCAAAGATGATGGCGATCACCAGGATGATGCCGGGGAGGGCGTTCTCCATGATCCAGATGATGAGGGTCAGCTGGAAGACGTTGCCGACAACATTGAGGACGATGAAGAGAAAGAGCACGCCGCGCAGCAGGATGTCGGCCTGGGTGCCCTGAATCAGCGTCAGGACGGCGTAGAGCAGGACGGCGACGAGGAGGATTTGGAAGACGGCAACGGGACCAAACTGGCTCTTCAAATATACGAGCTGATCCAGCACCGATGCTCTCGACCGCGACAAACCCGACAAACGAAGGGTCTGAACCCAGCGTAGCGTCTAGTTCAGTTCTTTGAAAGCAACCGGTCCGCGGATGAGTTGAACCAGCAGCGCCTTCTGCGCGTGGAGGCGGTTTTCGGCCTGGTCGAAGACGACCGACTGGGGACCGTCCATGACCTCGTCGCTGACCTCCTGGCCGCGGTGGGCGGGGAGGCAGTGCATGAAGACAGCCTTGGGGTCGGCCAGGGCCATCAGCTCGGCGTCGACCCGGTAGCCGTCAAAGGCCTGCAGGCGGGCTTCGGTCTCGTCTTCGAGCCCCATGCTGATCCACGAATCCGTGTACACGGCGTCGGCGCCGGCCACCGCGGTGCGGGGGTCGCGGACGATCTCGATCGTGCTCGTGGCGTCGCCGGCCGTGCGCGCCGCGGCGATG
>CAYYTN010000200.1:4883-5092 GCA_964474495.1 uncultured Chloroflexota bacterium | reverse complement strand
CCACCGCCTGCAGATGAGCCGCCACCGCCTGCAGATGAGCCGCCCCCGCCACCGTCAGGAGGGGGAGGAGGTGGTGGCCCGCCCCCGCCACCGCCGCCCTAGGGAAGTGGTGAACCGATAATCCAGATAACTAGACCTGACTCATCTAGGTGATGCTGTAGCACTACCAAACCGTCGCCGCGGTCTTCAGTTATTGGGTCTAGTAACCC
>CAYYTN010000200.1:0-4873 GCA_964474495.1 uncultured Chloroflexota bacterium | reverse complement strand
CTGTAAACCGGCCTCTGGTGCCCCCGGTGTGATTCGAACACACGACCCACTGCTTAGAAGGCAGTTGCTCTATCCGCTGAGCTACGGGGGCTCAACCGGTTCAGATTCTATCCGGCCCCGCCCGCCAGAATGCGCCGACCCGCCCCCTGGCCCGGCGGGTTCCTCCGCGGCGACTACACCCCTGGACCGAATCCCTATCCGGGCCCGTGCGGGTCCGCCTGCGGCGTACCGCCGAAGGCGCCCATCACATGTTGGGCAAAATCCACGATCGCCCCGGTCGAATAGGCCGACTCGGCCGACGCCATGAAGGCGATCGCGCGGGCCACGTCCTCCGAGTTGTGCATTCGCCCGAACGGCTGCCCCCGGTCCGCCTCCTCCAGCCAGTTTTCCCGCGCACCATCCTGCTCCCGCCGGATCTGATCCGCTCCCGGCGTTGCCGTCTGCCCAATATTGATCGCGTTCACCCGGATTCGGTGCGGCATCAACGCCAGCGCCGCGTTTTTCGTCAGCGCTCCCAGCGCCGCCTTGGAGGCCGCGTATGGAGCCAGGTTCGGCCGTCCCCCGTAGCTCGCCATGCTCAGAATCGAAACAATCGCCCCGTGCGTCCCCTCCCGAATCATGATCCTCGCCGCTTCCTGGATCAGGAAAAATGGCCCGCGCACGTTCACCGCGAAAACCTGATCGAACAGTTCCGGCTCCGTGTCCAGGATGCCGCCGCGATCGCTCAGACCGGCGCAATTCACCAGCACGTGGATGTTGCCGAAGAGCCGGTCGGCCGCGGCGATCACCCGCCCGTGCGTCCTCAACCCGGGCCAGGTCGGCTTCCACGAAGTGAGTCGGACATCCCTTCGCCGTGACCCGGCCGGCGACCGCCGCGCCGCGCTCGTGATTCCGCCCGCAAATCACCAGTCCCGCCGCGCCCCGGGCGCCAAAGAGTTCGGCCGTAGCCTCCCCGAGGCCCTGCGTCCCGCCCGTGATGACCGCGTACTTGCCGTCCAATCCCGCGGTCGCCGCCAGATCAGAATCCATACCGTCTCACCTTCCTTTGCATCGACCGCCGGCGTCTCCGGCGGCTAGCCCACGCGTGCCTGTTGCTCTTGCCAGGCCAGTCGCCCCATTTCCACCAGCACCGCCGTATCCCGCAATGCATCAGCCGCGGTATGCAGGGGGGCCGCCTCGCCCGTACAGACCTCGTGAAAATGTAGCAACTGGATCTTGTACGACTCTTCGTACGAGACGCTGATGTGACGCGCCTCATGGGCCCCGTCGACCATTTCCTCAACGACCAGCGCGGTTTGCTCGGACAGGAGGAAATTCGAGGGCCAGCGAATCCACATCCGCCGGGAACCGCCCACCAGTGCGTAATCCTGCACCACGCTCCGCAGAGTTCGATTGGCCACCATCGAGTACTGCACCAGGACGTCCCCGGGATACTCAAGCGTGCAGGCAAAATGGTCGCCGCCGTGCCAGTGATCGGAAGCGATCACCCGCGGCGGATGTCCCAGCAGGAGCCGCAGCAGGTACACGTCGTGCACCGTCGCCTGAAATAGCCGGAAGTAGTTCCGCAGGCTCTCCGGATCGGGCATCCCGCCCAGTTCCGCGGCCGCCAGTCGCGCCACTGGATGATCCGGATCGGTCACGTCCGACCGCGCCCGAGCGCCCTCCGGGATCGTGCCCAACTCCCGGTAATGCTGGTGGGGGAAGTACAGATCCACGTTCGGGAATAGTAGTTGCGCGCCCACGAATTCAATCTCGTCCCAGTTCGCCAGTTCCCTCTGCGCCTTGGTGAACGCCGGGTCGAATGCCATGCAATAGCCCATCAGGATCTTCGCCGGCGAAGCTTGCTCCGCCGCGATGACCCGCTCCACGTCGGCGGTCGTGAATGCCAGTGGCTTCTCCACCAGCGCATGCTTACCTGCCTTCATGGCCGCCAGCGTCATCGCCGTGTGGTCACCGCCGGTCAGAATCAGGACCGCCTCAACCGCCGGATCGGCCAGCAGCGCCTGATAGTCCACGTAGCGGGACGGTGCGTTGAACATGTCGCCGACGTAGTTGACCTGCGCCTCCGACAGATCGGCTACCGCGGTAATCGCGAACCGGTCTTCCAGCTCTCGCAGGTAGCGGCCATGGATTGTCTGCGCCATCAGTCCGCAGCCGATCAGGCCGACCCCGACTCTGTCACCGCTAGCCATTGCGAAGGCCCATTCCGTTGATCTCGCCCGGCATTCCGGACACCGGCCCGCCGCTCAGGTCGCCTGGGTCATGTCGACGAACGTCGGGCATTCTTCCTCCTCGAAAATACGGTCGATCTCGGCCTTGTCCGCCGCCGAAAGCCGCCAGTCGCCCGCCGCGACATTCTCTTCAACCTCCGACGGCTTGCGGGCCCCCACCAGCGCTACCGAAACCTCGGGACGCGAGAGCACCCACGCGATCGCCAGCTGCGCCACCGTGTGGTCGCTCGCCGCGGCAAACTCCTGCAGCCGCTCCACCACGCGCAACTCGGTCAGGAAGTGCTCTTTTTCAAACGTCGGAATGCCCCCGAATATCTTCCCACTCGAACGCCAGTCCGGCGGCTCGAACGTCGTCTCCGGGTTGAACGCCCCGGTCAGGATGCCGAAAGCCAGCGTCCCGTAGCCCATGAACCCCAGATCCTGCTCCCGGCAATAGTCGAAGACCTCCGCCTCCATCCGTCGGTCAAACATGTGATACCCGATCTGGTTCGCCGCGATCGTCCCGTGCCGGGCGCAGTCTTCCATCATCGGCACGTCGTAGTTGGACACCCCGTACTCGCGAATCTTGCCCGCGCGCTTCAGGTCCTCCAGCGCCCCGATCGTCTCCTCGGTCGGCGTCTTGTGATCCGGCCAGTGGATCAACAGCAGATCGATCCAGTCCGTCTCCAACCGCTGCAAACAGGCCTCCGTACCCTCGGTCACACTCGCCCGGCTCGCGTCCTTTCCCAGGACATTGCCGTCGTCATCCCAGTAGAACCCGACCTTCGTAACCAGCACGATGTCCTTGCGCCGGTCGCCCAGCGCCTTCGCCAGCAGTATCTCCGAGTGCATCGGCCCGTACACCGCCGCCGTGTCGAACAGCGTGATGCCGTTGTCCAGCGCCGAATGCACCGCCGCGATCGCTTCATCCTCATCGATATCGCCATAGGTGGTCCCGCCCATCTCCCACGTCCCGAACCCGACCGCCGACGTCGTCAGGCTGCTCTTCCCCAGGCGGCGTTGTTCCATCGTGCTATCCCCCGCTTGCTCGTTCCCGGTCTCAGTATGGTCGAAACCGTCGCGGCGCGCTTTTCGGCTGATAAATAGCCTGGATGACCTCGATCAGCGTCCCTTCCGGGTCTCGCGCGTAGTTGATCAGGATCTCACCCGTCGGATTCGTCAGCGGATTCGAAAGCAGCCGCCCTCCGTTCTCCACGATCAGCCGATTCGTGGCGTGGCTGTTATCCACCTCAAAGCAAAAGTGATTCGCGTGCACCCGGTTGGGCGGGGTGGGATCCTCCTCGAGGTGGCCCGAGTGATACTTCAGAAATTCCAGCGAGCGTGGCAGGTCCGGGCTATCCATGAACACCACCTCGATATCCGCCTCCTCCATCCCGGTCAGCGCGCCGCTCATCTCCCGCGACAAGCGCCGCCGCGCGTTCAGCGTAAACCCGAAGACCTGCTGATAGAAGCGAATCTGTTCCTCGACATCGCGAACGATGATTCCGGCATGGGCAATTCGAGCGGGCAAGGGGCTAACTCCTGGTAGTCGACGCTGGCGGGCTAGTTGGATAGGAGGTTCGTGTATTCCTCCCACGTATGCCGCGGATCGTATCCCAAGACCCGTTTCGCCTTGCTGATTGAGTACAGCGGGGCGTCCGGCCGTCCCTCCGGGTCCAGCGGCCGCAGCTCCGCGTCCGGGTAGTACCGGCGGGCGGACTCCACCGCATCGTCTGCATTTACCGTATCCGCGGCGCCGATGTTGAAGGTCAGGAACTCGGGCTGATGCTCCGCCAGGTGCTCCGCCGTCAACAGCAGCGCCGCCGCCACATCCCGCACATCCACGTAAGCCCAGTAGCGATCCGCCTTTAGCGACACGTCAGTAATCGAACGGACGAACTTCTCCGTGAACGGGAAGTCGGCCTCCGGAACCCAGACCGAGGCGAAGCGCAGGCAACAGGACGCCCAGCCCAGTCGATCCGCATACGACCGGATCATCACCTCGTCCATGACCTTGCTCATCCCGTACGCGTCCTCCGGGCGCAACGGATGATCCTCATCAATCGGCACGTAAGCCGGACGTAGCGGTCCGGCATGAAAGATCGCCCCGTAGGCGCAGATGCTGCTGGCGTGGATCAAGCGGGTCACCCCGGCCGCCTTCATCGCCTCCAGGACGTTAAACGGCGCGATCACGTTGGCCTCGAACATGCGGCGTTCATCGGGGATGAGCCGTGCTTCCGCGGCGAGGCTGATCACCAGATCGACACCCTGCAGCGCGCTCTTCAGGGCGCCCGCATCGGCGATATCGGCGGTGACCACGTGCACCGAGTCATCAACGGCCGCCGGCGTCACCCGATCGAAGACCGTAATCTCGTGCGCGCCGGTTGCCCGCGCGACGAAATAGCGCCCCAGCGCCCCCGCCCCGCCCGTCACCAGAATGTGCATGCGCTTCCCCTGAATCCAGATCGGCCCTACCACGAGCTTGCGCACCTATCGTAGCCCGGTGCCGACCCGATCGCACCGGCGCACCCGCCTCCCCTGCAAATGACCGCTGATTATCCGGGCGGCGGGCGTGGCCCCCGACCGCCGCGGCGAGCCAGCATTAACGACGCCACCAGCTGTCCGATCAACGCCGTCACCAGCGCGCCCAACAGGGCGTAGCC
>CAYYTN010000199.1:0-5149 GCA_964474495.1 uncultured Chloroflexota bacterium | reverse complement strand
CTACGAGCCTGAGATGACCGGTGTGGGCCTCTTCTTGCTCAAGGCCGGACGGGTGCAGCTCTACCGCATTTCCCCCGAGGGCAAGAAGTTCATCATCGACACGGTCGATCCGGGCACCTTCTTCGGAGAGATGTCCTTCATCGGCCAGGGCATGTACGGGGCGTTCGCCGAGGCGCTGGATGAATGCGCCATCTGCGTGATGAGCCGGCGCGACCTCGAAGCGCTGATCCTGAAACGTCCGATCGTCGGAATCCGCTTCATGAACGCCATGGCCGGGCGCCTCGAAGACGCCGAAGTCCGCCTCGAGGACCTGGCCTTCAAATCGCTCGCCGGACGCCTGGCCAGCCTCATCGTGCGGCAGGCGGGCGACGAGGGCGAGATCGTCACCGGGTTGACCCACAACGAGATGGCCGAAACCGTCGGCACCTCCCGCGAGACCGCCACCCAGGCGCTCAACGACCTGAAATCACGCGGCCTGATTTCCATCGGACGCAAGCGCATCGACATCCTTGACCTCGATGGCCTGATCGACGTCGCGGAGACCTACTAGCGCGGCGATCCGGCCGGCTCTGCCGGGGAGCGTCTCACCCGCGAACCCTCGGCGCGTGAACGGCGCCGCCGGGCGGCGAGCCCGCTCCGAGCCTCCTGGCTACGGCGCCGACAGCCCGGCCGCCACCTTCAGGACGGCGTTGATCACATCCTCTTGATCCTGCTCCGTCAGCGAGGGGCTGATATCCAGGTGGACGGTTCGGGCCAGGTAGTCAAGCGTGCGCGGGCACATGTCCGGGGCGTATTCGACATCGCCGGAATACACCTCGGGGCTCCACACGGTCCGCCCGGCGGCGTGCCCCTTCTTCTGCATGATCGCGTCCCAGTGCCGGTAGATGTGCCGGTCGGGGACGCCCTGATCGTAAATCGTCCCGGCGGCGACGTTCTCGGCATTCAGGGCCGCCGCGAACCGACGGGCATCGGCCGCGGTCGGGCTGAATAGCATCAACGCCACCGCGGTGTCGCCGCCGGCATCGTTCAGCCGCCGAAATGACATTCCCCTTCGGGTGATCGCGGCGACGATGGCGTCCTTGATCCGGCGCTTCCCGACGCGCATGGCTTCCAGGACCGACTGATGCCTTCCCAGTTGTGCCAGGGCCAGCGCTCCGACGAGTTCGCTCATTCGGTAGTTGCTGCCCGGGAACCGTGCCTCCACGTCGGGCAGATCGCGCTGCCAGATCATGGAAGCGTCATGGGCGCTCACGGCCCGTAGATATGTCTCGCGGTCGTCGGCGATGACCGCTCCACCCTCGCCGGTGGTGATGATCTTGTTGAATTGCAGGCTGAAGGCGCCGACCGCGCCGAGCGTCCCGCACTGCCGTCCGCGATAAGACGCACCGTTCGCCTGGGCCACATCCTCGATGACCGCGATGCCTTTCCCTGAGGCGACCTCCAGCACCCGGTCCATCGCGCAGGGCGCGCCGCGCATGTGCACCGGCATCACCGCCGCGGTATGAGGCGAGATCTTCGCCGCGAAGTCGTCCGGGTCCAGGGTCAGCGAATCGTCCACCTCAGCGATCACCGGCACCGCGCCGGCCATCACCACCGAGGCGGCGGTCGCGATGTACGAGTACCCCGGCACGATCACCTCATCACCGGGGCCGATTCCGACCGCCATCAGCGCGACATGCAGGGCGCCTGACCCCGAGGAACAGGCGACCGCGAATTCCGCCCCACGCTCCGCCGCGAAACGGCGTTCGAATTCGGCGACGGTGGAAGGGCGATCGGGGTCCGGTCCGAAGTAGCGAAAGAGCCGGCGGGCGCGCAGGACATCCAGCGCCGCCTCGATCTCGTCTTCTCCGATCAGCATCCCGCCGGGGTACATGGGCGGTAACGGCTCCGAACGGACCGGTTGTCCGCCGTCGATCGCCAGTTTGCCGGTCGCCGCTTTCATGGCCGTCCCACCCGCTGAAGTCCGTGGCGGACGCATTGTAGTACGCCGGTGGGAGGCGCAAAGACCGATGACAGGCAGGACCGGTGGGCAGGTTCGCGGCGTACACCGCGGCCGGGCCCGCCTGCCATCAGTTTGCTGGATTGTCGAAGGAAGCTAGGCCTGGGCGACGACGCCCTGGGCCGTGTATTGCGAGAAGGCCGTCTGCTCTTGCTCGGCCGTGTGGAAAAGTTCGAGAGTGGCCGCCGCCGAGGGTTCCTCGTTCGGGGTCTCGCCGCGGAACTCGGCCATCATCGCTGCCAGGCCCTCACGAATCATGTCGATCGTCGTGTAACTGAAGTCCGGCAGCGTCCCTCCGAAGATCTCTTCCGCTTCGGTGAAGGCCTGCTCGGCGGCTTCCATCATGATCTGCAGGCGGTCGGGATCACCGCCGGCGAGCGCGCGGATGAAGTCCAACACCCGGCCGCTCACTGCGTCCGGGGTCTGATTCGGGTCGAGTCCCGGGTAGAGAGACTCGGCGGCCGCCGGCGCGGGGCCGGTCGGCAGTCCGGTCGAAAGATCGGCCAGCGCGGCCAATCCCATATCCGGGGTCTCGCCCTGGTCCAGCAGGACCGTGGCCTGGAAGACCATTGACTGGCGGACGCGCTCCATCACCGTCACGCTGCCGTTTTCATCCGTCTGCACCATGCGCGAAGCCATAGATTCAAAAGCTGCGCTTGCTTGCACTTCCATAATCGAGCCTCCTGCCCTAAGAAGGTCTGCAATTCCCTGCAATTGGGGGCGCCCATGGAATAGACGCCCTGCCCATGGGCTGATATTCGGCGGAATCGGGCTCCGACCTTAGGCTTTGATGCGAGAAATCTAGCCGGCCAGGTCCTCGCCGCCGTCAGTGCCGATGATGTTGCCCGTGATCCAGTAGGTCTCGGGCGCGGCCAGCGCCGAAATCGCCGCCGCCACGTCCTCCGGTGTAGTCAACCGTCCGCTGGGATTAACCCGCTGCGCGTGGTCGATCAGCTCATCGTTTCCGGGGATCCGGCGCAGCGCCGGGGTATCGGTCACGCCGGCGCGAATCGAGTTGACCGTGATCCCGCGCGGAGCCATCTCGAAGGCCAGGCGGCGGACATGGGCGTCCAGGGTCGACTTCACCGCCGACACCGCGCCGTAGTGCGGCCAGATGCGATTGTTGCCCGCGCTGGTCATCGCGTAGATTCGCCCGCCCTCGCCCATCAGCCCCGCCTCGACCAGGTCCCGTGACCAGTACACCAGGCTATGGGCCATCACGTTGAAGGTCATCTCCATCTGCGCCGTCGAGATGGCAGCGTGTTCCTCGTCGGACACATAGGGCAGCAGGTTGCCGAAGGCCAGCGAATGCAGCAGCACCCGCACCCGACCGCCGCTTTCAGCGAAGATCCGGGAGATTTCGGCAACGACCTCCGCGCGGGCATCGTCCTGCGCCGCGTTGCTGTTGAAGAAGAGCGCCTCGCTCCCGGCCGCCTCGATATCGGCCTTCACCGCCTCCACCAGCAGCATCGTCCCGCGGCGGTCCAGGTGCACGCCGATGATGTTCATGCCGTCGGCCGCCAGCCGGCGGGCCGTCGCCGCCCCGAATCCGCTGGATGCACCCAGGATCACCGCCCAGTCTTTGCCCGCGTCGCCTTTGCTCAAGCTCAATCCTCCTGGAACGCCAGATCGGTCCGTGCCGTCCGGTCACGAATTCTAGCGGCCCACCCCATCCGCATCTTCCTAACCCCCGGACTCATCCCAGGTCTCTCGCAACGGCGCCTCCGGCAACCAGAAGTTAATCACCAGCGCGATCACCATCAGCCCGAGCCCGATGGCGAACAGGCCCGTGATGGCAGTGGACATAGACGCTTGAATGAGCTCCAGGAACTGCGGCGGAATCGCGCCCGGCTGACCGAGCTGCTGAGGGTTTTCCACCATCTGAACCACCAATCCGGGCGGCACGCTGGCGAGATGATCGGGATCCATCCGCAGCAGGCCGGCATCCATCTCGGCCGCGAACCGATTGGCCATGACCAGGCCGAAGACCGTCGAGCCGATCGTCCCGCCGATGCCCCGAAATAGCTGTCCGGCCGAGCTCACCACTCCCATTTCCTGACGGCGAAACGCGTTCTGTACCGCCACGGTGTACAGCGGGAAGGTAATGCCGAGTCCCGCCCCCATCATGATCATGTAGCGGACGGCCTCGCCGCTGGAAGTCGCGGGAGTCATCGTGCTCAGCAGGTAGAAGCCCCCCATCATCAGCAGTATTCCGATAAATGCCAGGTACTTGTAGCGTTTGAACCGGGACATCGCGAATCCCGAAAGGCCGCTGGCGAACACGATTCCGAGCATCATCGGCGTGAGGACGAGGCCGGAGTCGGTGGCCGAGCTTCCGATCACGACCTGGACATATAGAGGGATGAACAGAATCGCCCCGAACATGCCACCGCCGATGAACAGCAGGCTGATCATCGAAACGGTGAACACCCGTACTTTGAAGAACTCGACCGGCAGGATGGGGCTTTCGGCTCGTGACTCAACCACCCACGCGAGCACCCACAAGGCCACCGCGCCAACTCCCATGCCGATGATCGGCGCCGAGAGCCACTCGTACGTGCTGCCGCCCCAGATCGTGATCAACAGCGTGGTCGTGATCGCCGCTGTCAGCACCGCCGCCCCGAGATAGTCAATGGCCGGCCGCGGACCGCGGGGAACGGTGTCGCGCATCGCGAAGAACAGCACCGCCAGCGCCAGGAATCCGGTCGGTAAGTTTACATAAAAAATCCAGCGCCAGCTTACGTTGTCCACCAGGTAGCCGCCCGCGGTCGGGCCGATGATGCTGCTGATCCCGAAAACCGCGGCGAAAAGCCCCTGCACCTTGCCCCGCCTCGCCGGCGGGTACAGGTCGGCGATGGTCGCCATCGAGACCGGGAACAGCGCCCCCGCACCGAGACCCTGCACGCCGCGGGAGAAGATCAGCCATTCCATGCTTTGGGACACTCCGGACATGGCCGAGCCAACCATGAAAATCGCGACGCCAATCAGGTACACCCAGCGCCGTCCATAGGTGTCGGACAGCTTCCCGGCGATCGGCGTCACCGCCGTCGAGGCCAGCATGTAGGCGGCAAACACCCAGGCGAAGAGGTTGAATCCGCCCAGCGCGGACACGACCGACGGAGCCGCGGTGGCGACGATTGTCTGATCCAG
>CAYYTN010000198.1:0-5175 GCA_964474495.1 uncultured Chloroflexota bacterium | reverse complement strand
CCGCAGCTTCCTGGACATGTAGCGGATGGTGTCCGGGCGGCCGTGAGGGTAGTTGTAGAGGAGCCCGATGGTGCCTTCGATCCGCCCCTCGGAGCCCTCAAAGCGGAAGATGGCGTGCTGGTCGCCGGTCCAGTTCCAGTTGTTGGAGCGGACCATGGCGGTGAGGCCGGAATCGTATTCGAAGACGGTGTGGGTGCGGGTCTCGGCCTTCTCCGGCTGGTTCGGGAACTTGCCGCTGCTGGTGAATACGCGGTCCGGCATCCCGAACAGGAATCGTGTGGCGTCCTGGTAGTGGATCGAGTGGTACATGAGATCGAGGTGATCGCTGACCACCAGCCAGGGCCAGGCTTCCCAGCCGAGCATGATGTTGATGTCGATCGTCGAGATGAGGGGTTCGCCGAGCAGACCGCGATCGATAAAGTTGTGGGCTGTAGCTATCGACGGCGCCCAGCGCATCTGCTGGTTCACGGCGATCTTCAGCCCGGCCGCCTCTGCCGCGGCGACAATTCCGTCCGCCTCCCTGAAGCTCTCGGCCAACGGTTTCTGACACAGCATCGGCCGCCCGCTGGCAATCACCCGGTGAGCGATCTCCGGCTGGAACGGCGCCGGCACGGCGATGTCCACTATCTCAACTTGCGGGTCGTCGAGTAGCGCGTCGAACTCGACGGCCGCGGACTCGGCCGCCTCCCGGGACTTGTCGTAGATGCCAACGACATTGAAGCCAGCCTTGTGGTAGGCGGGGAGGTGGGCGAAGCGCACGATGGCACCTGCGCCGATAATGCCGATTCCGTAGTCGTGTTTCGGCGGGATTGCCGGGGACTCGTAGAGACTCAGTTCGTCCAGAGGCATTCATCGTCTCCTCTCTGGCGGGCGCTCACCGCGCTACTCCAACACGATCGTCTGGTGGACTCCCAATCCTGGCACCTCAAACAGCTGCCGGTTGCCCTCGGTGGAGAGGGCCAGTTCTTCGCCTCCCGGGACGAGCCGGGCAGAGGTTGAGGACATGCCGAGCATCTCGGGATCGAGGGAGACGGCGATGGGGCCGGTGCGGTCGATGACGCCGCGGGAATGGATGGAGGTGGGCATGATTCCAGCGGTTTGGAGTTCGCGGAGGTCGGGGGCCGGAAGGGAGGGAGTGGGTGAGTAGGCGTGATTGAGGAGGTGGATGATGATGCGGCCGTCCTGCCGGTTGGCGACGAGTTCGACGCGCGCGCCGGCTTCGATGGTGGCGGCGGGGCGGTCGTCGAGGAGAAGGGCGGCGAGGTTCTGCGCGAGGGTGCCGGCCCAGGGGTCGGTCATATCCCGCGGCGAACGCCGGGAGAGTTGCGCCGCGATGAAGACGACGCGGCCTTTGCCGTAGCGATGGAGGGTGATGCCGGGTTGCTCGGGCGGGTCGCGATGGGGTGGGTTGGCCAGGAATATCAGGTGGGCCAGGTCGTGCGGGACGAATTCGTGGATGAGGGCGCCGAGTTGGGCCAGGAATGAGGATGGGGTCGGTGGTCATGCCGTTGCGGCGCAGGATGGGGTCGGCGGGCTCGATGTAGTGCCAGTCGGACTGGCTGCGGCCCTGGAAGGTGAGCCCGAGGAGTTCACGGAGGAAGTAGGGGCCGTCGCCGGGTTCGTGGCGGGTGGGGGCCTCGACGATAAGGTTGCCGCCGCCGCGCACGTAGCGCTCGAGGGCGGCGCGGTCAGCGGGGGTGATGGTGATGCCAGCGGGGATGGCGACGACGCGCTGGGCGTCGAGGTTGTTGAAGCCGGGTAGGACGTTGTGGAGCAGGTGGCCCTGGCGCATGAAGTCGGTCCAGCGCCAGACGTTGCCGATGACTCCGCGCATCTCGCGGTTGTCACGGGACGAGACGACGCCGACGTCGTATATGGGGGTGGCGCCGCGAAGGAGGTCGCGCTGTTCTTCGAGTTTGGCGTTGATGACGGCCATCCGGTCGATGTTGCCGGGTGAGAAACGTCCCTCGGGGGTGACGGTGAATCCAACGGTGTAGGTGGCTCCCTGAGCGGCGGCGGCGAAGGCTTCGAGTTCGACCAGGGTGTCGGGTTTGAGGACGGTGTGGACCCAGCTCTGCTCGGAGCAGGAGAGTAGTTCGAAGGGGTTGCCGGAGTTGCGGTTGAGCCGGCCGATGGCGCCCATGAGGACGGGGTTGTGGCACTCCGTGCTATCGGAATCGGAGCCGTCGAAGGGCTCGGCGTAGCGCTTGAAGAAGGGGGCCCCGGCGCCGTTGAAGATGACGGTCGGGTCGCGGCCGTGATCGCGGAGGACCTGCCGGGCGTCTTCCACGAAGCGTTTGTGCGACCACATCTTGAATTCCCAGTGCTCCTCGGAACCGCGCATGTTGATGAGATTGGCGGCGCCGGCGTAATCGGAATAGGCGCGGGCGCAGTGGTCGCAGAAGCAGAGGGTGGGGTCGACGGGGAGGCCGAGTATGTCGAGCCAGAATCCGCTGATGGCGTATTCGGCGACTTCGTGGAGCTCCTGGATGGCGAAATCGCGCCAGGGGGAGCTGAGGCACATCCAGCTGGGGCTGGCCCAGAAAGTGGTGTCGGCGAGTTGGCCGTGCTCGTCGCGGACGCACCACTCGGGGTGCATTCCGCCGGCCCAGTCGTCGAGGCCGACGCAGTAGTAGGCCGAGACGCGAATGTCGCGCTTTACGTAGGCTTCGACCTGCTCACCGAAGAAGTCGCGGTCGAGGTTGTCGTTGCGGTGCTTGGCGGGATAGAGGGCGGGGCCCGTCTCGTGCTTGGAGAGGATGTGGACGGAGCGGAAGCCGATTCTGCGCCAGGCTTCGGCAATGGCCTCGGTGTCGAATAAGCGCTGGTCGGGCGTCCAGGCGGTTGTGATGAAGTGGGGCATGCCCCGCATCAGGTCGTCGCGCAGCCAGGCGGCGCGATCGGGCGCGGTTTGCGGCGCGGTCATGCGCGTTCTACTCGATCACGAGGGTCTTGTGAATACCCAGCGGTGGCACCGTGACCTCGACCCAGTCACCGTCACCGCGAATCTCCAGCGATTCGCCGTCGGGAACGACGGTTACGCTGGTCGGTTTCAGGCCGAGCCGGACGACGTTGAGCCGCAGCTTCAGCGCCGCGGTGAAATCGGTCTCGCCGCGCGACTGGATGACCGAGTAGCCGGCCCCGGCGACGTCGCTGGCCTGCCAGGTGCGCAGCGCCGGTGCCGGCCCGTAGGCGTGGTTCAGCAGGTGGACGATCACTCTGCCTTCCTGCCGGTTCGCGACGATTTCCACCAGCGGACCCGCGACAAGATCTACGGACGGCTCACCAAGCATCATCCCCACGAGGTTCTGGGAGAGCGTTGTCAGCCACGGGCTCGTGTCGTCCTTCGGATCGCGCGAGGACAGCTGGCAGACGCTGAACGCGACGCTCCCCTTGCCGGCCCGGTGGATGGTGATTCCCGGTTCGGCGGCCGGGTCCTGCTCGGGCGCATTGGCCTGCGTCCACACCATGTGTGCCAGGTCCATCGGCACAAACTGGTGCACAAGATTCGCCACCGGCTCCGCCCCGTTGAGCGCTACCAGGTCGGCGCTACTGGCGGCCATAAGCGGATCGCTGGTCATGCCGTCCTTGCTCAACGCATCCAGGGTCGGTTGAATGAAATGCCACTCCGATTCACTCTGGCCGTTGTACTCCACCCCCAGCAGGTCCGCGAGCAGATACTGCCCGTCACCGCCGGTACGCGGTGTGGGGGTCTCAATAATCAGGTTTCCGCCGCCATTGACGTACTCGCGCAGGCGTTGGGCGTCGTCGTCGCCGATGTGGAGGCCGCCCGGAACAATGACCACCCTCTGTGTTTCCAGGTTGCGGAAACCGGGCAGGACATTGAAGAGGAAGTGGCCCTGGCGGACGAAGTCTACCCAGCGCCAGATCTGGGGCATGACGCGGCGCATCTCGCGGTTGTCCCACGAAGAGACAACGCCAACGTCGTAGATCGGCTCGGTTCCCACCAACAGGTCTCGGTTCGCTTTGATCTCGGCGGTGATCGCGGAGAGGCGCTCGATGTTGCCCGGTGACAGCCAGCCCTCGGGAGTGTGGGTGATGCCGACCGTGTACGTCCCGCCGTGGGCGGTGGCCGCGAAGGCTTCCAGCTCCACCAGGGTGTCGGGCTTCAGAACCGGATGCACCCAGGTGGTCTCGGAGCAGGAGAGGAGCTCGAAGGGCTTGCCAAGGTTGCGGTGCAGGCGGCCGATGGTGCCGACCAGGAGTGGATCGTGGCATTCGCTGCTTTCCGAATCGGAGCCCTCGAAGCGTTGCGCGTAGCGCTTGTTGTAGGGGGCGCCGGCGCCGTTGAAGATGACGACCGGTTCGCGGCCGTGCTTGACCAGGATGGCGCGGGTCCGCTTGACGAACTCGCTGTGGATGTGGAGCTTGTATTCCCACATCTCCTCGGAGCCCTTCATGTTGTCCAGGTTGGCGGCGCCGGCCCATTCGGTGAAGCCGCGCCGACAGTTGTCGCAGAAGCAGTAGTTCTCGTCGACCGGCAAGCCGCAGATATCGAGCCAGAGACCGCTGATCTCGTACTCGCGGGCGATTTCTTCCATCTGGCCAAGGGCGAAATCGGCGTAAGGGGAGCTGAGGCACATCCAGGTCGGGCTGTTCCAGCCAGAGGTGTCGGGCAGGTCGCCGTGCTGGTCGCGGACGAGCCACTCGGGATGCTTGCTCCCGGCCCAGTTGTCGTGGCCGACCGAGTAGTAGGCGATTGACTTGATGCCGCGCTTCGCGCAGGCCGCGACCTGCTGGCCGAAGTAGTCGATCTCCGGCTGGTCGTCGGGGCAGTACTCCGACGGCCAAAGCATGAAGCCGTCGTGATGCTTGGTCAAAAAATGGACAACATCAAAGCCAATCTTCTCCCATGCCGCCGCCGTCTCTTCCGCGTCAAAGTACGGGCGATCCTTGACCCAAGCGGGCGAGATAAAGTGCGGCATGCCGCGAACGAGGTCGTCCCGCAACCAGGTCGGAGTCGATTCGCTGCCCATCTTCGCCCCCTTATTGACCGGTGTCGAGCGACCCTGATCGGCGTCCTGTCTATGCTGAGAGGACGGGTTTATCACAGTGGCCACCACAACGCAAACATGGCATGCTGTTTGACGCCGGCCGACAGTGACGGCCAGAATCTCCTCCCCTACCGCGGCCAGTTATCTGGCAGAGGAGCGC
>CAYYTN010000197.1:0-5180 GCA_964474495.1 uncultured Chloroflexota bacterium | reverse complement strand
ATGATGGATTTGGAGGGCAGCTCGGCCAACACGGCGAGGTCGAGGCCGGGCTGGAGGGCATCCTGGCGAAGCGGCTGGACGCCAGCTACCAGGCCGGCAAGCGGAATTTCAACTGGATCAAGCTGAAGCGCAGCTACCGGGTGGAACTCAGCGACACGCTGGACTGCGCGGTGGTGGGCTACTGGCGCGGGCAGGGCAAGCGGGCCGCGTGGGGGATCGGGGCGTTGCTGACGGCGGTGTGGGACGAGGAGGAGGCCCGGCTGAAAACGATCGCGCGCGTCGGGACCGGCCTGTCGGACCTAGAATGGGTGGGGATGCGGCAGCTACTGGATCAGGACGTCCGCGAGGGCGCGCCGCCGGAACTGGACAGCGGAATCGAGCCGGATGTCTGGGTGGACCCGCGGCACGTGGTGGAGGTGCTGGCCGACGAGTTGACGCGGAGCCCGAATCACACCGCCGGACGGAGTGGCGACGAGCCGGGCTATGCGCTGCGGTTTCCCCGGGTGCTGGGGATGCCCCGGGCGGACAAGTCGCCCAACGACGCCACCACCGTGGCCGAGGTCCGGCAGATGTTCACCGCCCAGCCGACCGGCAGCGCGAAGCGGGCCTAGAGATCGGAAGAGAGTCCGGGACGCTTCACCACCCGGGGCGGCAAGCCGGCCGCGACCTCGATCTGGAAAGCGGTTGCAGGAAACCGGCCGCTACTGGTCGAAGGCGCCTGACTTGATGAACGCCGCCCCCGTCAGCATCGCTCTCTCCGGACCCTCCATCCTGCCTTGCGGATGGGTAGTCCCCTGATTCTTGTAGTAGTCGGTGATGGAGCCCAGCCCGACAATGAGCAGGACGAAGAATCGCTCATCGCAGACTGCCCGCAAATGGTCGAACAAAGCGAGGGTTGAGATTCTCGACATGATGCGCGGGTCACCTTGGGAAGACGGGAAGGTGTCGAGCACGAAACGCCCCTCCTGGCTGCGGCGGAGCACGGCTCGCCATTTGCTGCCTCCCGATCCCCCATCGGCGAGCTGGTCGGGTCGAGGAAGGTAGAATCGGCCGCTCAGTTCCGGCGAGTCACTGATGGCAATGCCGCGCTCGATCACCGTGCTCAAAAGAGCATCGGCGGCTGGATCTTCGCCGAGATTGAAGAGCATGTTGGCAAAGTATGAGAAGCCCAGTTGAAGGTGGGCGATTTGAAATATCGCCTCGTCGGCGCCAATTCCTTCCAGGGGCCGAATATGGATAGAGGCGACCGCCTCATTGCCCTCGGCGAACTGGACGAGCACTTCGACCATGTCTGCCTCGGGGCCGTCCATCAGCTCCTTCATTAATCGATCCTCCTGAGAACCCCTTTGCAGGGCCTTCTTTCTTCGCCTTCTGGCCGTTGTATCGCCCGTCCCGCAATGCGTGGAAGAGCTTCCAGGACGCCCTCGACATCTATCCGAGAATTCTAGTGTCAGAGCTGGCGGCGCGTCGGGCCGGGAGAGGTCAGGGCGAAGGCCGGTCTGAAGGTGGTTGGTGGCGGGGCCTGGCGGTTGTGGATTTGCCGGACGCGTCGGGCGCGCGCCGCGTGCGGCCCTTCACGAAGATCAGCGCGAAGCCGACGGCAAGGCCGACCGGGAAGACCAGGATCAGTAGTTCGAGCGGGCCGATGTTGAAAGGCATGGGAGATCAGGCCCGGTGCGGGATTGAACCCTGCGCGGGGAGGCCGTGGTGCCGGGCGACCTGCCAGAGGGCCGCGCACAGCCCGCCGGCGATGAGCGCGGCGACCGCGAGGGTGGTGACCAGGTCGAGGGGCCAGAGGAAGGGCTGACCGTGAGGGGTGAAATCGGCGAAGTTGATGGGGCAGTACATGGCTTGAGACTAACGGGCCGGGCGGCTAGCTGCCTGAATCGCCGGGGGGCTTCGGGCGGCTGGCGATGTAGCCGGCGGCGTCCCAAGGGGCTCCCCAGAGCCAGTACCAGACGCGCTTGACCAGCGTCCCGCCGCCGATGGCCCAGATGATGAGCCCGAAAATCGTGATGACGAGAACCGGCCAAATCAAGAGAAACGGGATGACGATGTCGTAGGAAGAGACGATGAAATTGAGGCCGACGCCGAGGAAGAAGATGATGACCGCGGCGATCGGCAGACGCAGGCGCGCCCATCTGTTCATAGTCGGTCAGCCCCGCACCATTCGCATCGGCGGCGATGGGTCTCCAGGAGCCGATACTGTGCGACTCATGGTTGCCTCTGACGGCCGGCCAAGTACTTTCGGACGTTCCGAAAATGCATCCACGCGCTGGTCATAGCCAAGCCATAGCCGCTCTGGTAATCATCATCACCGACGAGTCGGCGCACTTCCCCCGCGAGTTGGTTCAATTCGATTCTCGCTCCCGAAGGCCAAGACTCCAGATCGAGTGGGGGACAATCGGCGGCTGATATGAATTGATCCAAGACGCAGACCAGCGCCGCCGCGATGCCGGGCGGCTGCCAGTCATGTTTATCCACGAATGGATATCTCGCCTTTCCCACGTGGGCTATTTCCTGACTTGCCGCGGTTACCGCTTCCTTGAGCCAGATCAAGGATTTGGGTCGGCGAGCCATCCACGGAGCCGCTTGCTTGAAATAGTCGACCGCCAACACATTGTTCCTGTGAGTTCGGCTGGATCGGTTGAAATATAGAAACTGATACAAAGATCTGGCATGGATCGCGAAGGCTTCTAGAAGGTAGTTGTTCCTATTTCGCAATGCGACAGCCGCCTCATCCTGGACAGCTTCCGGTGTCTTGGTTTGGTAGTAGCAGTCAAGCCAGTCACCCATGACAATCAGCAGCATGTCCAGTTCATATCGGACTTGATCTGAGATACCGATCAGCTCTTCTTCTGTAATCGCGGCGGCGGTCATTGGGCAGCCTGGCGGACGGCGGCGAGTCGCTGGCGCAGGGTCGATATCTCGTCCCGGTACTCGGCGGCGTGTTCGAATTCGAGGGCGTCGGCGGCGAGGCGCATCTTCTTTTCCAGTTCCTTGACGCGCATCGACATCTCGCGCGGCGTGGGCTCGCTGAGCCGGGCGAAGCCGGGCTCGTAGCCGGGTTCGTCTTCGGCCGCGGTGGTGGCCGTCTCGACGAGCATCTCGCGGATGTCGCGGAGCGACTTCTGGACGCTCTCGGCGGTGATGCCGTTGTCGCGGTTGTAGGCGACCTGAATGCTGCGGCGACGGTAGGTTTCGTCGATCGCGTTCTTCATGCTGTTGGTGACCCGGTCGGCGTACATGATGACGTGGCCGTTCAGGTGGCGGGCGGCGCGGCCGACGGTCTGGATCAGCGAGACTTCGGACCGCAGGAAGCCCTCCTTGTCGGCGTCGAGGATCGCGACCAGCGAGACCTCCGGCAGGTCCAGGCCCTCGCGCAACAGGTTGATGCCGACGACGACGTCGTAGACGCCGCGGCGGAGGTCGCTGAGGATCTCGATCCGCTCCAGCGTATCCACCTCGGAGTGCAGGTAGTGGACCTTGATGCCCATCTCGGCCAGGTAGTCGGCCAGGTCTTCGGCCATCCGCTTGGTCAGGGTGGTGACCAGGACGCGCTCGTGGACCTCGACCCGCTTCTGGATTTCGGCCAGCAGGTCGTCGATCTGACCCTTCGTGGGCTTGACTTCGATCGACGGGTCGATCAGGCCGGTCGGGCGGACGATCTGCTCAACGATGCGCTCGCTGTGCTCGTACTCGAAGCCGCCCGGAGTCGCGGAGGAGAAGATCGCCTGGTTGACGTGGGCCAGGAATTCGTCGAAGGAAAGCGGGCGGTTGTCATAGGCGCTCGGCAGTCGGAAACCGTAGTCGACTAGCGACTTCTTCCGGGCCCGGTCGCCGCCGAGCATGCCGCCGATCTGCGAGAGCGCCAGGTGCGATTCATCGACGATGATGAGGCTGTCGTCGGGCAGGTAGTCGATCAGCACCCAGGGGGGCTCGCCGGGGGCGCGGCCCGTGATGTGGCGGGTGTAGTTCTCGATTCCCTTGCAGTGGCCGACTTCGCGGAGCATCTCGATATCAAAACGGGTGCGCTGCGCGATGCGGGCCGGTTCGAGGACCAGGCCCTGCTTTTCCATGTCGGCGACGGTCTCTTCGAGTTCGACGTCGATGCTCTTGATGGCGCGCTCGAGTCGCTCGGCGGGCGTCACGTAGTGGCGGGCCGGGTGGATGTCGATGCTATCGAGGGATTCGAGGATCTCGCCGGTCAGCGGATCGATCTGGACGATGCGTTCGAGTTCGTCACCGAAAAACTCAAGCCGAAAGGCGAAGTCGTCGTAGGAAGGGAAGATCTCGACGACGTCGCCGCGGACCCGGAACTTGCCGCGCGAGGGGGCGACGTCGTTGCGCTCGTACTGGATGCCGGCGAGCCGGCGGAGCAGACGGTAGAGAACGTACTCCTGGCCGACCTTGAGGGAGACGGTCATCGTGCCGTAGTCCTCGGGCGACCCGATGCCGTAGATGCAGGAGACGCTGGCGACCACGATGACATCGCGCCGGCTGAAAACCGACCGGGTGGCGGACAGGCGGAGCTTGTCGATCTCTTCGTTTACGTCGGAGTCTTTCTCAATATAGGTGTCGGTGGTCGGCATGTACGCTTCGGGCTGGTAGTAGTCGTAGTACGAGACGAAGTACTCGACCGCGTTGTTGGGGAAGAATTCGCGGAACTCGGAGCAGAGCTGGGCCGCGAGGGTCTTGTTGGGCGCGAGGATCAGGGTCGGCTTCTGGACCTGGGCGATGACGTTGGCCATTGTGAAGGTCTTGCCGGAACCGGTGACGCCGAGGAGCGTCTGGTATTTCTCGCCGGAGTTGAGTCCCTCGACCAGCCGCTCGACGGCTTCGGGTTGATCGCCGCGCGGCTGCATATCGGTGACGAGTTGGAACTCTGGCAAGGGGCGCAACTTTCGGGGCGGAGCGGTAGGTCCGGATCGGTTACCCAATTGTATCGGAGGGGCCGGGGCGGGCGGGAAATAGGGGTGGTCGGTGCGGCCGCCGGCGGGTGGTTGAGAAGGGTCGGGCGGGTATAATCGCCGGGCACCGGCCGAGGTGGCGGAATTGGCAGACGCGCTAGCTTGAGGGGCTAGTGACCTTCGGGTTGTGCGGGTTCAAATCCCGCCCTCGGCACCGAGCTACTCATAAATCTTTGGGTTGGATTTGAGGGCTGAAGTCCTGCCCTCGGC
>CAYYTN010000196.1:0-5185 GCA_964474495.1 uncultured Chloroflexota bacterium | reverse complement strand
CACGCCCGAGTTCATCCGCCGCCTCACCGACGCCTTCGTCGGCAAGGTCAGCATCTACGCCTACCGCCTCGACCGCGGCCTCAGCCCCGAGGACGTCCTGGCCGCCGAACCCGGCGCGCGCTGGGCCGAGGAGTCCGGCCTGACCGAGAACCACTACATCGTCCCCGGCGCCGGCGGTCTCGACCGCCTGGTGCTCGTTCTGCATGGACTCCACAACCAACTCGGTGTCGGTCGTATGCCCCTTGATGTGGATCGTGTCGCCAACGCTTAGCGTCCCGGTCAACTCGATTCCAGCCACGCCTATTTTGCCGAACCAGTGGGTAACGCTTCCCACGGCGATCTCGGTCATCGGCGCCTCCTCCCTCGCAACCGGGTGCCTCCCGCCGCCGGCGACGATAGACCGCTCGGCGGCGGCCCCCGATGTCTGCGATTATGCCACCCGCCGGCTGAAACGGTTCGGCGAGACGGCGATATCAGCCCGATCCTGAACGATTACCGGGCTTCGAAGGGGGCCGCGTATCGGGGGATGCCCGCTTTGCAGGGGCCGCCGGCGGCGTCACGCAATCGCCGTCGCAGCTATTATCCCTTTCATGACCGCACTCCTTAGCGCCCAGAACCTCAAGAAGCACTACGGCTCTGTCCGCGCCCTCGACGGGGTGACGTTTAACATCGAGCCCGGGGTGACCGGCCTGCTGGGGGCCAACGGCGCCGGCAAGAGCACGGCGCTGAAGCTGTTCCTGGGTCTGCTGCACCCGGATTCGGGTCGGGCCGACTTCCTGGCGGTGGAGGGTGCGGGGCCGATCGCCGCGCGGCAGCGAATCGGCTACATGCCGGAGCACGACTGCCTGCCGGGGGCGTTGCCGGCGGCGGAGTTCCTGACCCATATGGCGGAGGTGAGCGGGCTGCCCCGGGTAGCGGCGCGGGTGCGGGCCACGGACATGCTGCGCCACGTCGGGCTGTTCGAGGAGCGTTATCGCCCGATCGGCACCTACAGCACCGGCATGAAGCAACGGGTGAAGCTGGCCCAGGCGCTGGTGCACGATCCGGTGGTGGTGCTGCTGGACGAGCCGACCGCCGGGCTCGACCCGGGAGGCCGGCAGGACATGCTGGACCTGATTCGCAGCACCGGGCGCGATTTTGGCATCAGCATCGTGCTCTCTTCGCACCTGATGGGCGACGTCGAACGCACCTGCGAGCGGGTGATCGTGCTCGATGCCGGATTGGTGATGCGCACCGGCCCGGTGGCCGGTTTCCTGGAAGAGACCGAGACGCTCATCATCGAACTGGCCGAGGGCGCGGTGGCGCTGGCGACGGCGCTGGCCGAGCGCGGCCTGGCCACCCTGGCCAATGGCCGGACGTTGATTCTGGAGGGCGCGACCGAGGCTGACTACGACACCGTGCGCGACGCGGTGGTGGATTCGGGGGCGCTCCTGTACCGGCTGGCGCCGGAGCGGCACTCGCTTACGGAGATCTTTGAGCCGCCGGCCGAAGGGGAGGCCGGGGAATGAGCCAGGTGGAGGGCCAGGCCGGACCGGCCGACGGCGGCGCGGGAACCGGCGAGGTTTTCGATCTCGGCTACCAGGGCTACGACGGTGAGCGCCACGGCCGCTGGCAGGCGCGGCGGGCCATCTGGCGTGACGGGATCCGCATCACCCTGGGCCTGGGGAGGGGGGTGACCAAGAAGGTCGCGCCGTTCACGTTCATCGGGCTGTTCTGGCTGCCGGCGGTGATTGTGATCGTAATCACCGCGTTCATCTCCACCTTCGGCGGCAACATCGCCAACATCGAAGGGCCCAGTTTCGCCGAGTACTACGACGGGGCGATCTTCTTCGTTGCGCTGTTCGCGGCGGTCGTGGCACCGGAGCTGCTGTGCCCCGACCGGCGTGAGGGAGTGCTGACGTTGTACCTGGTGCGTCCGATCACGGCCACCGACTACATCGGCGCCCGCTGGCTGGCGTTCTTGACGGTGACGGCGGTGGCGCTGTGGTTCCCGCAGCTGCTTATTTTCTTCTGGAAGTCGCTGTCGGCTCCCGACCCGCGGGAGTGGGCCGCCGACAACTGGCTGGCGCTGCCCAGGCTTTTCGCGGCGGGAGCGTTGCTCGGTCTGTTCCTGGCAACACTGGCGATGTGCGTCTCCTCGTTCACGGTGCGCCGGCCCTACGCCGCCATCGGGACGCTGGCGATCGTGGCCATCAGCGCCGCCATCGGGGGGATCGGCCAGGAGGCGTTCTCGGGAGACATTGGCGACTGGTCGAGCCTGATTAACCTGCCGATGGTCAATCTGGCCGTCATCCACTGGATCTTCGACGCCGAAACGGTCGGCCCGCTCGATGAAGGCATCTACTTCGTCTGGCAGACTGTGCTGACGATCGGCTTCGGCGGGCTGCTGTGGTGGCGCTACCGGGGGCAGGGCCGATGAGCGGCGCACCGGTGAGCAACGGAGCGGCGACGCCGACGATCACCGTCGAGCGCGTCTCGCGCTGGTTCGGCAATGTGGTGGCGGTCAACGATGTGTCGTTCGAGATCTTCCCCGGCATCACCGCTCTGCTGGGGCCGAACGGCGCCGGCAAGACGACCCTGCTGCGGATGATCGGCGGACTCGGCGATCCCTCGGACGGCACGGTCCGGGTGCTGGGCGAGGAAGTGCGCCGCAACCCGGCGATCTTCGGTCGCATCGGCGCGATGTCCGAGCATGAATCGGTCTACGACTTCCTCACCGGGCGCGAGCTGGTGGAGCTGAACGCGCGATTGCAGGGGATTGACGATGTCGCGAGGACGGTGGACGAGGCGATCGAGCTGGTGGACCTGGCCGCCGACCAGAACCGCCGCCTGGGCGGCTACTCGCGCGGGATGCGCCAGCGGATGCGGCTGGCGGCGACGCTGGTGCATTCGCCGGAGGTGTTGCTGCTGGACGAGCCGCTTTCGGGCACCGACCCGCCGCAGCGGTTGCATTTCATGGAGGTGATGCGCCGGATTGCCGCCCGTGGGCACACCATCGTGATCTCGTCGCATATCCTCGAAGAGGTCGAGACGCTGGCGGACCGGATCATCCTGCTCACCGCCGGCAAGGTGGCCGCTACCGGGCAGTACCGGGCCATCCGCCAGAAGCTCAACGAACGGCCTTACCTGGTGCGGATCGAGGCCGACCGGGCGCGCGAACTGGCCGCCGGGCTGATCGCGATCGACGCGGTGATGTCGGTGGAGGTGGGCGAGGATAAACGCCTGCGGGTGCGCAGCCGGCAGGTGGCCGAGTTGCAGCGCGCGTTGCCCCGGATCGCCCGCGACAATGGTGTGCGGATCATGCGCGTCGAGCCGTTGGACGATTCCCTGGAGAGCGTCTTCGAATACCTGGCGCAGCAGCAGTGATGGGCCGGGCGCTGATGGTGCTGACGCGGCTCTCGATCCGGCAACTCGCCGGCGGCAAGCGCCTGTGGCTGGTGCTGATCCTGGCGGTGCTGCCGCTGGTGTTCGCGACGATCTTCGCGCTTGTCGAAGCCGACATAACGTCGCTGGAGTTCAGCAACGGCCTGACCAATCAACTGATCGCCTCGACGATCCTGCCGTTGGTGATGCTGGTGCTGGCGGTGGCGTCGTTCGGCAACGAACTGGACGATCACACGCTGCCGTACCTGGTGCAAAAGCCGGTGGCGCGCTGGCGGATCGTGGCGGCCAAGCTGATCGCGGCGCTGCTGGTGGGGGGCGTGCCGGTGTTAATGAGCGCCTGGTTCTCGACGTTCATCAGTACCGGCGGCGACTCCGGGCACGCCACCGTCACCATCGCCGCGCTGGCGGTGGGCGCGGTCGCCTACGCGACGCTCTTCACCTGGGCCGGGCTGGCGATTCGCTACGCGCTGCCGTTCGGGATCGCCTACATCTTCGTCTGGGAGGCGGCGCTTTCGAGTTTCCTGGGCGGGACGCGGTTCCTGTCGGTGCGCCAGTACATGCTGGCGATCGTGCGCGGGCTCGACGAGGAACGCTTGCAGGATGTGGTGATCGAATTGAGCCCGACGACCGGCCTGATCGGCGCGGCGCTGGTGACGGCGGTTTTCGTCGTGCTGACCACCCGCCGGCTCGACCGGATGGATATCCCCTAGCCGCGCGACTCTCCGGCGCGAACGATATCTAGAAGCGGTGTTCGTTCGGCTTGAAGCTGGCCTCGTAGTACTCGGCAACGTTGGTGCCCGGGGCGGCGAGCTTGTCGATGGCGGCCAGGTCGTCGGCGGTCAGCTCGACTTCCAGCGCGCCCAGGTTGTCCTCCAGTTGCTCCATGGTGCGCGGGCCGACGATCGGCGCGGTGACGCCAGGCTGTGCCGCCACCCAGGCCAGCGCCACCTGGGCGATGGTGGCGCCGTGGGCTTCGGCGATCGGGGCGAGTCCGTCGGCGATGTCGACCACCGGATCGCCGAAGCGGGCCTGCCGGTTCGGGATGTTCGGATCGGCATAACGGGTGCCGGCGGCCGGTTCGACGCCGCGCCGGTACTTGCCGGTCAGGCCGCCGCCGGCCAGCGGCGACCACGGGATGAAGCCCAGGCCGTAGGTGCGGCACATCGGGAGCTGCTCGCGCTCGGCGCGGCGGTCGGCGAGGTTGAACGGCGACTGGTCGCAGACGAAGCGGTTCAGGCCGAGTTTCTCGGAAGCCCACAGCGATTCGACCACCTGCCAGGAACCGAAATTGCTGGTCCCGGCGTAGCGGACCTTGCCCGCGGTGATCAGGTCATCCATGGCGCGCAGGGTCTCGTCGATGGCGATGTGGGCGTCGGGACGGTGCAACTGGTAGAGGTCGATGCGGTCGGTCTTGAGCCGTTTCAGGCTGGCCTCGCAGGCCGCAATGATGTGCAGCCGGCTGTTGCCCAGGTCGTTGGGCTCGGGGGACGTGCGCCCGTGGACCTTGGTGGCCAGGAAGATGCGGTCCCGCTGGCCGTTGCGTTGCAGGGCTTCGCCGACAAACTCCTCCGAAGCGCCGCCGCCGTAGACGTTGGCGGTGTCCAGGAAGTTGATCCCGGCGCCGATGGCCCGGTCGATGATGGCGCAGGAATCGTCCAGGTCGGTCTTCTGCCCGAACATCATGCAGCCCAGCACCAGCTGGCTGACGTTTACCCCGGTGCGTCCGAGTGGTTTGTGTTCCATAGGGTGGCCTCCGTGGTTCCCGCGCTTTCAGCGGCTCTCGCAAACCGCATCGCCATCC